>NZ_JBGTYX010000015.1:0-47677 GCF_041807785.1 Mannheimia sp. E30BD | reverse complement strand
AAGTTATCGGCTCTCTAAGCTACACAACGAAGTGCTTTCAAGGGACGAGACGAGATGCCGATAACGGGTTGTGTTGCTTAGTTTAACTCATTTGAGATATACAAGGGGCGGGTCCTGTGCCCGCCCGTAAATTAATATCGTTTGTGGGTACTATATCTGTCCCTACTGGTATGATAGAACTTGACATCTTGCTTTACTAAAAGGGGGGAGCTTTTTATACCTTATGATTACAAGCGGTTAATTTCCCCAAAATTTTTACAAAAGGACAACAATGACCAAACCCGTTTTACGGCAAATCCCACCGCAACAGTTGGAAGAAATTCGTCTGCAAATGGTGAAATTTGCCTTTTTACATTTAAAGCAAAGCGATCTCGCCGAAGATGTGGTGCAGGAAGCCTTTGTCAATGCGTATAAATATGCCGAAAGTTTTAAGGGCGACAGTGCATTAAAAACTTGGCTGTTTGCGATTTTGAAAAACAAGATTGTTGATCTACTGAAAGCCAAAGGCAAAATGGTGGCAGTTTCCGAACTGGTTGAGCAAGAAGAGCAAGATCTCAGTGAAAAACTATTTCACGAGAACGGAATATGGGATCGTGATGCTTACGAATCTTCCGAATGGAAAAACACCGACAGTCAAGCCTATTCCGAGCAGTTCTGGCAAGTGTTCGACCTCTGTTTAAACCACCTGCCACCGAGCCAAGCCCGTGTATTTATGATGCGAACCCATTTGGAGATGGAGACAGAAGGGATCTGTCGAGAGTGCGAGATTTCCAGTGCCAACCTACATACCCTGCTCTATCGGGCGAGGTTACAACTGCAAGTCTGCTTAACGCAAAAATGGTTTGGAGAAAAATAAGATGTTAAATTGTAAGAAACATACCGAATTGATTTCGCTCTCTTGCGAACAAAAATTGACTTTTAAACAGCAATTACAGCTCAAAATTCATTTAATGATGTGTCCTTGCTGTCGGGGATTTCAGAAGAATTGTCAAACGCTTGAAAAGATGATGAAAGAGTTTAAATAATATTGTGCGGTCAGAACTTAGCAAAGTTTGACCGCACTTTTTTATTTATTCTAAGATAGTTCCTTTACGGAAAGATGCTGAACTTTTCAAGGCTTTCATTAAAATGTAATAGCTTAAACCAGAAGGAATTAGACTTACATACCAAGAAAGATCAACTACGATTAATGAGCAAAGTGATCCGATTGCAATCGCAATTACCGCTGCCCAGTTGATACCTTTGAAAATCCCCTCTTTGTTATATAACTCATTCACGTTTAAGGTGCGTTTTCTTAAGATGTGGTAATCCACCACCATTACCGCAAAAATTGGGCCTAAGAACGCAGAGTAAATTTTTATGAAGAGTGATAATCCATCTGCTGATTCTGCTGTTACCAATTTCCAAGGCATTACACACATAGAAAGAATACCAACTAAAATTGTTGCGTGCGACCATTTCATTTTAAAGGCGTCCATTAAAATATATGATGGAGGAACAATATTATTCAACACATTTGTGGTTACCTGTGCGAAAGCGATGAATAATAAAGTGATGACGGTTAAGAATTTATTATCCATTGCGGTGGCAAATACTTCAATTGGGTCGCTATTACCTGTGGCTGCGGTAACTAATAAGCCGATTAAGCCCATAAATAGGGTCACAGGGAGAATCGATAGCACATAAATTACCCCTGTTGTGGTTGAGCTTGTGCCTTTTTTAACGTGGCGTGAATAGTCTGAGGCATTTAATATCATTGTTGAATAAATACCCAAGAAAGCCGTCGTTGCCGCCCATAATGGCATTCCCCAAGAGCCCTCAATATTGGCAAAACGGTCGCCAATTTCAACTGAGAATTTGGTATTTACCACATATAGCATATAGGCAAGAATACCGATTAGGAACACGACCGAAACATTTTCTAGCCATTTAATCCCTTTAAAGCCATTAATAGATAGACCTACTTGTAATAAGGTGAATAGCACATAAATAACAGGTAAGTTATCAAAACCAAATAGCAGCTTTAAGCACATATTGATTGCACCTGCACCCACCCAGCTTTGGAAACCAAACCAAACGATTGCGGGAACGCCACGCAAAATCCCCGGAATTTTTACCCCAGTTACACCAAAAGAGCTACGCAGTTGAATCGGGAACGGAATACCATATTTATGACCGCCATTCCCAATCAGCACTAAGCCAATAACAATCACAATACAACCTATCGCCATCGCCAGAATAGCTTGGCTTACGGTCAAAGCCCCAATCAGACTTGCTCCCATTGAGAATGTACCGATAGACACACAACCGCCCAAGAAGCTTGCCCAATAGGAGAAGTTATCCATAATACGCTCTTGGGTTGGCTGAAGATCGACATTGACCTCTTTTGCCAGCTCAGGGCTGAGTTCTTTGTTATCCAACATAATTATGCTCCTTCTGTTTTACGAATGAATTTACCAAAACCTTTGCTATCGGTGAGCCTGCCATCTTGGGCGATCACTTTTCCTCTTACAATGGTATAAACAGGTAAACCTTTTCCTTTTTTGCCGATATACGCCGAGATTTTATTTACATATTGCAAATCTTCTGCTTTGATTTCCCACTCTTTGTTTGGATCGATAATGGTAAAATCTGCATCAAAACCCACTTGGATATCGCCTTTTTGACCATAAATTCCGAATGCTTTAGCTGGCAGTTTCGCCATTGCATTAGCAAGCACGGTTGGCGATACACCACGTTCTACACAGCCTTCATAGAACGCCACTTGTACGCAGCTTTGAATGCCACTAATTCCGCCCCACACATCAAACACATTTTCAATTTTTTGACCTAAAATTTCATTGTACTTTTCATCGTAAGAACAAGGAGAATGGTCGCTGCCAATACCGCTGAATGTGCCATCAACCACATAATCCCATAAACGATCGACATCTGCTTTGCTCCGAAGTGGTGGAGCACATTTGAATAACGCACCTTTTTCAATCACATCATCTTCACTAAAACAGAGATAGTGGGCACAGGTTTCTGCGGTAATATCGTAGCCTTCTTGTTGGGCTTCTTTGATTTTTTGAGCAACGTCTGGGTGGCTAACGTGGCAGATGTGAGCTTTACAGCCGGTGGCTTTCGCAATTTCGATAATATTAATAGTGGCAAGCATTTCTGCAATAAGTGGGCGGGAGTCAAGGAAAGCTCTCCAGTCTAATCGACCTTCATTTTTCATTCGTTGCTCTTGCCATTTGATGGTAGAAAAATCTTCACAATGGAAGCCAGCACGTCCGCCGAATTTTTGGATAATTTCCATTGCTTCAACGGTTTGACCATAGTTGAGCGAAGCATAATCAGGCGAAACAGGGCCAATAAAGGATTTTAACGCCACACAGCCTTTATCATTTAATTCACTTAAATGCTCAAAATTACTTGGCACTAAGCCGCCCCAAAAGCAGTAATCCACATAAGCATTTGGCGATACTTTCGCAATTTTGGCATCAAAAATTTTACCGTCTGTTAAAGCTGGCTCATTTTGCAATGGCATATCAATAATGGTGGTATAGCCACCTACTGCAGCGGCTGCTGTGCCGTGAGCATAATCTTCACGCCATTCATAACCCGGATCGTTTAAGTGAGCGTGGGTATCTATCGCCCCCGGAAAAATGAAGTTGCCTTTCACATCAATTACTTCCTTGGCTTCAGGAACAGTGCCGTCTTCCAAAATCGCGGCAATTTTTCCTGCTTTGACCGCAATATTGCCGTCAAATACGGCATCGGATAAAACTATCTTCCCATTTTTAAGAACGAGATCGTACATAGTCGAATACTCCTTGTAGTTATGGTTTTAGTAAAATTCTAAGCTCGTTAAACAGGAACAAGCGGTCAATTTTTTATAAAATTTTGCAACTTGTTCCTGTTTCACAACATTATTCGTCTAATAGTTTTTCCACCAACTCTTGTTGCAATACGGCAGCTTTGGCGAAGTAGTGATACTCGGTAAACTCGACCGGCGTATGGCTTCTGCCCTCTTTGCTTGGTACGAAAATCATTACCGTTGGGATTTTTTGCCCGATTTCTAATGAATCGTGCCCTGCTCCACTCGGCAAGCGTTTATAGCTAAATTGATATGCTTTGGTTGATTCTTCTAAAATATCCAGCATTTTTTCAGAGAGCTTGACCGGTTGAATAATCAATTTTGTCTCTTTATCAAAGGTTGAACCAATTTTTGCGGTTTCTTCGGCTAATGCAGCATCAATTTTTTCAGCAATATCTTCAATATTTGCCATATTTAATGAGCGGATATCCACACTAAAGATCACTTTTTCTGCCACAATGTTAATACCCCCCGGTAGAACGCTCATATAACCAACCGTTGCTACTGTGCCATCATCTTTCTCTCTTGCCCAATCTGCAATTTTAGAGATAACTTTGGTGGCAACATCAACCGCATCTAAACGCATATCCATTGGGGTTGTGCCAGCGTGATCCGCTCGCCCGTGAACGGTAAACATATGGCGGTGTAAGCCTACAATACCTGTTACTAAACCAATTTCAAGACCGTGATTTTCTAACACAGGGCCTTGCTCAATATGGGTTTCAATAAAATGACCGATTGAGCCCTCTTCCCATTTCGCATTTTGCACTTTTTCTGGATCTAAGCCGTAGTTACGCATTGCCTCGTAAATTGAGATGCCATCTTTATCTAAGAATTTTTTGCAATAATCCGCATCACGAAGCCCGAGCATTGCCCCCGAGCCGAAATACCCTGTGCCAAAACGCATACCTTCTTCATCATTAAAGCCTGCAACTACAAAGTTACGTTTAAATTTTTTACCGCTGTCTTTTAATAAACGAGCCGTTTCAAGTGCCGTAATTACACCTGCAATACCATCATAATCGCCACCGTGAAGTACACTATCATAGTGAGAGCCTGACATCACACAGGGTAAATCAGGTTGCTCCCCTTCTAATACCCCAAAAATATTGCCGGCTTCATCTTCTCTTACACGAAGCCCGGCTTCCACCATTAAATCTCTTAAATAATTGACCGCATTTCTTGCCTCAGGTGTAAAGGGTAAACGGGTACAACCATTACCCGGTGTAGCGGTAAATTGTTTTAATGTTTCTAAATTTTGCGTAATACGTTCTGTAATTTTTTCCATTTTATATTCCTTTTTTGATAGGCGAATAACAATTCGCGCTACGTTATTTTTTTCGATTGAGGATAAAAACATCAATAGGCGAATAAACCATCGCTGCCACCATTACTACAAATCCGATATGGATAAAGGTGTTATTAGCTTGGTCAATACCTAACATAATTAAGAAAAATGCCAATAGCGTTGCAATAAAAGCTAAGGTCATTTTGCCTGCTTTGGTTTTTAAAAATGAGTTTGCCATTTTTTATCCTCTCCTAAAGTGAAGCAAAATAGGCTACAACACCAATTAATAAAGTTGGTAGTAAGGTGATCCAGATGATCGTTTTCATTACATCGCCTTCTTTACCTAAAATATTCGCCGTTGTTGTTCCTAAAATAATTTTACTTGGGCTAATCGCACTCCCGATTGCGCCACCTGTGGTTTGAGCCCCCAAAATTGCCGCTGAATTTGCATTAAGTAATTTTGCTGTTGTCATTTGGAAATCACCAAATAAGATGTTTGAGCTCATATTACTGCCTGTCATAAATGTACCTAAGAAACCTATAAATGGCGATAAAATCACATAAGATTTGCCTAATACGCTCGCCATTCCTTGAGCTAACACCGCCGTTTGCCCTGTTCCGCCCATAATTTTAGACATAATCACTAAGCCTACTACCGCAATGCCTGATGGCATTGTCATCGAGATAGATTTTGCAAAAATTGCTCTTGTTCCTGCTTTGGCTATCCAGCCCTTACGTTGGTAATAAATCAAGCCAATAATCGATGATACAAATAAGAATATACTTGCGTGAGTGAAAATAGCAATTGGTGAGTAAGATTCGTACGCCTTATTCACAAAACCATAACCTGTTACTGTTTCAGGGAATGCAAAGCCAAATTTAAATTGTGATAAGAACTGATTCACTGGCGTAATAACAAGAATTGCCAATGTCATTACTGATAGCACAATATACGGAATAAAGGCTTGCAGTAAATTCATATTTGGCAAGGATTCTTCATTTTCAGTGGTTTTGGTTCTATCCATAATTGGGCTATCTTCCACACGCCAGACTTCTTTATACATACTCATTTTGCTGATAAGCACAATCGCTAAAATCGACAAACACGCAGGAATAAAGGCAGAAATTGTGGTATTCACTTGGCTCAGT
Organism: Mannheimia sp. E30BD; assembly: GCF_041807785.1. NCBI lineage: Bacteria > Pseudomonadati > Pseudomonadota > Gammaproteobacteria > Pasteurellales > Pasteurellaceae > Mannheimia > Mannheimia sp. E30BD. The sequence goes on along the minus strand of NZ_JBGTYX010000015.1, from coordinate 41,378 downwards.
AACAATTCGCCACCACCTTGAATAGTGGCAATAATTAAGGTGGCTACTAAGCCTTTTTTCAGCGCTTTGCCTCTACCATAGAACCACGCAATGGCTAAGCCTGTTACTACAATCCAGAACCATAAAAAGGCAGCAGACCAAAGTGCGGTGAGGAAGTAATCATCACTGCCAACTTCTAAACCTGCTGAAACGGCTAATGCGTCCCACGCTGCCGCTAAAGTACCGAAAGTATTACCCCAAGCCTGACCGAACAATGGCAATACTACCGCCCATAATGGACGAACACCAATCCCAATTAATAATGGAGCACCCACCGCAACAGGCACACCAAAACCTGTGATACCTTGTAGGAAACTTTCAAAAATCCAGCCCATTGTCATCACAAGCAAGAGTTCATTTGGGAACAATTTACTCATTCCAGCACGAATGACTAAAAAGGCTTTTGCCCCATCGCTGACTTGGTACATCAGCACAGCCGTCCAGACGATCAAGAGAATCACTAATGCATTCCAAATGCCTTTTGCTGATTCAATAGCGATTAATGGAATATCCGCTTGATAAAGAAATAACCCCGTAAAAATGGTAATAAGCAAGCCAACAGGAGCAGCTTCTGTTGCTCCCCATTGGAATTTAACCATTAAAATAACCAATGTGATAATCGGCAATAGCGCCATAAACCACATAAAAAAATTCACTGGAATATCCATTTTGTTTAAAACAACCTAATTACAAAAAATTGAAAAAAATGACCGCTTGTTAATTGGAAATAGCACAAATTGCCGTAACAGGTAACAGTACCGTATCTGCAACTAAACTAAAAGGCATATCAACTATACCTAATGCAGTAAGAGCTGGACCATCTGGGCCAGGTTCAGACATCAGTTCAGCATTCGCTCTCACGCCTGAATAAGGGGAGCAATCTCCTACGCCGAATGATAAAAGTGTTCCACAGCCTGATAGAGAAGTCGCTAATAATGTGATTACCGCTAATTTTGTTAATTTCATAGTTGAACTCCAATGTTCTTATGTTTAAACAAGCTAATTGCAAAAAAATGAAGAAAAATGACCGCTTGTCATTATATTTTGTAGGGGCTAATTGCAATTAACCCCTACAAATTCATTCAAATTTACGAATAAATCACCGTACCTGTTTCGCCTGCAATACCTTCTGCCGCTTTATCTAACAATGTGATTAATGCTCTACGCCCTTCGCCACTTTCTGCGAATTTCAATGCAGCTTCCACCTTCGGCAGCATTGAGCCTTTCGCAAATTGCTCTTCGGCAATATATTGGCGAGCCTGTTCGGTGCTTAATTCAGAAAGCCACTCTTGGTTAGGCTTACCCCAATTAATGGCAACCTTTTCTACTGCTGTTAAGATAACTAAATAGTCGGCATTAAGTTTTTCAGCCAATAGCGAGCTGGCGTTGTCTTTATCAATAACAGCATTTACACCCACTAATCGACCATTTTTATCAGCAACCACAGGAATACCGCCACCGCCACAAGTAATTACAATATGCCCTGCTTCCACTAATGTTTTAATAGTTTCCAGCTCACGGATAAGTTTTGGTTTTGGCGAAGGCACCACAATACGATAGCCACGCCCAGCGTCTTCCATTGTGCGAATACCTTTTGCTTCTAGCTCGTCAGCTTCTTCTTTAGTTAAAAATCTGCCTATTGGTTTGTCTGGATTTTGGAATGCAGCATCTTTTGGATCAACCTCAATTTGCGACAAAATTGTACTGACTTTCTGCTCAATACCACGAGTAACCAATTCATACTTAATCGCATTTTGTAAATCAATGCCAATGTAACCTTGACTCATTGCAACACTGGTGGGTAATGGAATTTCATCGCCTGAACTCTTGGCGAAATCATCCATTGCTCGCTGGATCATCCCCACTTGCGGTCCATTACCGTGGGTAATCACAATATTTTTACCCTGTTGTAAGATATCCACAATCACTTTCGCTGTTTTTGCAACGGCTTCACGCTGCTCTACTAAATTATTGCCTAATGCATTACCGCCTAAGGCTAATACGATGGTTTGTTTTGACATTATTTCTCCTTTTTATCCCTACTACCCCATACGAGCCGTATGGGGTTCTATTATCCGAGCCACTTTGCGTCTCTAAAGTCCTGGAGGGACTTGGTTTATTAAACCTAGCACGGCTCGTGCTAGGTTAATACCAGATACTAGCCGTTAAACCCTAACTTTCTTGCATAGGCAAGCACAGCTTTTTCAAAACAAGCTAGTGGTGGGCGTACTGTGCCTGCACCTATTTGACCGAAACCAGCCACTTTGTGGGCAATACCTGTGTTGATTACAGGGGTAATGCCTTTTTCAACCACTAATCTTGCATCAATACCTAAGCAAGCCCCTTGGAAGTTCCAGTTCGGCACAATGTAGTTAGGGTTACGGTCGATACAAATTTCCATCATATCGTTACTGGTGCGAAGAGCATCTTCATAACCGCCAGCCCCCACAAAACGAGTTACCGCTGGTGCGGCGATCATAGCCAAACCACCCACACCTAAGGTTTCAGTAATGGCTGAGTCGCCAATATCCGGGCAAGCATCTTCGCCATCATAACCTGTGAAATATAAGCCTTGTGGTGTATTCACAGGGCCAACAAACCATTCATCACTCATACCTGCAATACGAATACCAAAATGCACACCATTACGGCACATTGCGGTAACAATAGTCCCTTCAGTAATGGTTCTTGCACCGTCCATAATCGCTTTACTGGTTGCCATTATAATATTAAGGAAGAATTGGTCGGTATCCGCTAAGAATTTAATGACTTCATATTTATCATTTTCCGCTAAATCGCTCATTGCCGTAATGCGTGGAGCAACTTCTTTGAAGAATGACATTGAAGCCGCAATATTACGTTGATGGAATTCATCACCCATAGCAATTGCTTTTGCCACTAATGGATTAACCGCTAAGCCATTTTCCATTGAGCGGATTGCTTTACCAAGCGCTGGGCCTAGCACATCACGCATCCACTCTAAACGTTTAACCACCTCATCAGAATAAGCACCGAAACGCAATACCTTACCGATACCTTCGTTCATCGTACAGTAAGCAAAGTTACCGTCAGTTGCGTTCTCAACCATCCAAACAGGCATATTGGCGGTAGTAATACCGCCCATCGGGCCTACTGCATTAACGTGGTGGCACGGTATAAATTTAATTTCGCCACTTTCTAATAAGGCACGAGCTGAGGCTTCATCTATTGCCCATTTTTCAAATAGTACCGCCCCAACGCAAGAACCTTGTACTGTGTTTGGCATATCTTTATATTGAATTGGTGGGCCAGCGTGTAAGATCACTTTGCCTTCATTAAGTTCTTTGATAACCGTTTTCGCTAATACGTTATCACGAATAATTGGTGCTGCAGCTACCACTTTTGCAATTACTTTACGGTTCGCTTCATCAATATCAACTGCTTCATATTCATTTAAGAAATTTAATGCTTTGATAAGTTGAATGTTACCGCCTGCCGGTGGTTGCCAGTTAAATTGCACCACTTGGCAGCCAAATTGTTCTGCCACATCTGCAAAACTCTTTAAGCCAATGTTGATGATCTTTGGTTTTTCTGACAATAAACGTAATAGCTGTTCAGAAGCAGGACGATTTTCACCTTGTACCACAGTTTTTGGCTGAACTGGTTTGGTTGGTTCATCAAATTGTAAACCTAATAATGCTAGGGATTTTTCTACTGCAATTTTATTGGTTTCGCACACGTCCACACCAGCTTCAACTAATTTACGCACGGTTTCATCATAGCCTTGGTAATCGCTGCGAGTACCGCATACGGTTGCCACAAAAGCAACATCACGGCTTTGAGCTTTAGCTTTTTGTTGCAGTTCTTGAATGGTCGGAATTAAGGCTGTTGCCATATCTTCGTGCGAGCCGTATCCTAACACAATGTCGAATAAAATCACGCCAGTAGTCGCATCATCAACCGCATCACGCATAGATTCAATACGCTTGGCGGGGTCAATCATCGGGTGCGGTTTGCCTTGAGTATAAATATCATCGCCTAAATCCACCACAATGTGTCCGTCTTGCTTAAACATAAAGCCGTCAGCTTTTGCACCGCTGCCTTCAATGTTTAACGCATCTTTTAGCAACATTGCCGCTTCGCCTGCAAGCGTACCACCTGAATAATAGGCTTTTAAAGTTTTACCACAAGCGGTCGAATTTACACTATTTTTTGCAAATGCAGGAATTGGCTCATTACGCACTAAGGCAACGGCTAAGCGAGCAGCTTCATCTAGCGTGTAAGCGTGATAGAAATTCTCTTCGTGGAACTCAGGTTTTTCGCCTAAGAATAGCGTAATCACAGGCTTGGTGTAGCGGCTTAAACGAGCAGAAATTTTTTCACGCACTGCTTTTGCAGGTGGTTTAGAGATCACGATCAGCACTTTTACTTTCTCATTTTGCTCCATCGCCTCGATAGTATCTAGCATTGTGATACCACCGATATCTTCATAGAGATCACGACCACCTGTGCCAATCGCATTTTCAACACCTTCGCCTAAACGATCAATGATAGTTGTCAGTTCTTGAATACCCGTACCAGATGCACCAATAATGCCGATTGAACCCGGTGTTACGCTATTTGTAAAGGCAACTGGAACACCTTGAATAATCCCCGTTCCGCAGTCTGGGCCCATTACCACTAAACCTTTGCTATGCGCTTTTTCTTTGAGGGCTTTTTCATCTTCAACGCTGACATTATCACTAAACATAAACACATTTAAGCCTTCATCTAACGCTCGATTTGCTTCTAGTGCAGCATAAGCCCCGGGAATAGAAATTACTGCTAAATTGGCATCAGGCAATGCAGCGGTTGCTTTACTCCAAGATTTTACGGCTTCTTTTCCTGCTTGAGCTGAAGCTGCTTGCGATTTCTGTTTTAAAAATTCTTCTACTTTTTCCATTACTACGTTGATCACGTCTTCTTGCTCAACGTCTGCAACCACCACCATATCGTTAGCCGTTGCTTCTAATAATTCTGGGGTATCTAACCCACTTTGGGCGAAAATATCTTTATTCGCAGGCGTTGCCATCATCACAGATACTTTTTTTACGCCTTCAAGCCCTGAAATTGCATTAGTAAGTAGCATCAATACCACAGAATCGTGGTAACTACCCTTTTTTACGACAGTTTTTAACATCTTTTATCCTTCCTATCTACAATCCCATACAAGCCATATGGGGTTCTATTATCCTAGCCGCTCTGCGACTACATAAGCCCCAAAGGGGCTTGATTTATTTAACCTAGCACGGCTTGTGCTAGGCAACAAGATTAATCCGCAAAACGGTTTTTGTGATCGTAACGGTCAAAATGGATATCATCGCTGATTAAATATTCATAGACCTTATCTACAATTTCAATGCCACCATTTGCGTAATATTTATCACGACGCATTTCTGCACGCTGTCCCGGATAATATACTTTATCATTGCCTGCAGCAGGCTGCATTGCATTAAGCTCATCGATAGATTGAGCCATATTTTCACGGAATTGCTCTGCTCCGCAGAAACGTGCAGGGTCAATCACTATGTGCATTTGCCCCAAGCGTCGACCTTCTGATAAATCGTGGTACATTGAAGAAACGTGTTTGCCGAATGGAACGCCTAATAAGATACCGGAGAAAATATCCACCATCATCATTAAGCCGTAACCTTTCGCCCCTGCAATCGGCACTAAGGCATTCACTTTGTTCGGATCGGTTACCGGATTACCTTCAACATCGACAGCCCAATCTGGAGGAATAGATTCACCACGAGAACGTTTATCCAAAATTTTCCCCCAAGCCTGAACGGTGGTTGCCATATCAAATACCACATTTCTGCCTTCATCAGCAGGAGCAGCAAAAGAAATCGGGTTTGTACCGTAATAAGGCTCAGAACCGCCATAAGGCACAGCCATTGGGTCTGATTGGCAGAATGAAATAGAGAGTAATCCTTCTTTCGCAGCCATTTCTGTGTAATAACCAATCGCCCCACTATGCGAAATGTTACGAATACCAACAATCGCAATACCTGATTTTTTCGCCATTTCAATCGCTTTTTCCATTGCGAAAGTTGCCGCTACATAACCGCAGCCGTTATCCCCTTCAAAAACCGCTGAAGCAGGGCCTGTCTCTTTCCACTCAAATTTAGGATCGTGCGTAATACCGCCTTTAAAAATACGTTCGCAGTAATATTCCATACGAACTGCACCGTGAGAGTGATAGCCACGTTCATCAGACCACGTCAGAATTTCAGCGGTAATATCTGCGTGTTGATCGTTTAAACCCGCTTTCATTAATTTTGCTTTCATCAAGCCTTTTAATTCATCTCTTGATAGTTTCATTGTTCATTCCTTAACGTTAAATTAAAGTTCTACATCACGGTTACACTCTTTCGAGTAGATATACACGAAATCTTCATCACCTACTGCATAACAGGCTTGCGGGCAGTAGGAATCCATAAACACATAATCATCTTTCTTCACAGGAATCCACTCATCATCTAAACGATACATTCCTTTTCCTGAAAGGAATAGCATTCCATGTTCTTGGAAATGGGTTTCGATATAGCCGTGCGAAGCACCTGGTTTGAATAACAAGATGTGCATATTCATATCAAAACCAAAATCGGTGGCTGAAGGCAGTAAATCTTTGATGAGGCAGGTTTTCATACCCTCATATTCAATGTAGTCAATTTCATTCACATTGCCTACATAAGTGGTTGCTTGATGCCCTTCTAACGGGGTATAACGGCGACGATGAATATAAATTTTAGTTGATTGTTCAGACTTATTCACAAAACTCAACACTTGGTCGGCAGGCGAGAAAATATAACCGCCACTTTCAAGGGTAATTTCAGTATCGCCATTTTTAACCGTAAGCTCGCCACTTACCGAATAAACAAACACCTCAATACCATTACCGCCCAATTGTGTGCAACCACCATTTGGGTGAACGGTTGCAATGTAATCGGCAAAAGATGCACCCAGTGCTGGGGACGATAAAATACTAATATCACAATTATGGTAATTTGGAATACTGTTTTTCACCAAGCCATCAGTTTCCAAAATCACAAAGTTATTCTTACGAATTACCGAACGTGTTTCCAGCAACCCTTTACGATAACCTGTTTGACCATTCAAATATCCCATAATATTCTCCTTCTTTATGTGAGTATGATAAGTTGAATTAATTTGTACTATAATTCATACAAAAATCGAGGTTCATTATGTTGCAAACAACACAAATCACACTAAATACTGTTAAAATTGAAGATATGCCTCTAACTATTGAGGCAACGCTCTATCAAGATGATAACATCGCACCTAAAGCCAATCTTATCTACCTACACGGCGGTGGCTTACTTTACGGAACAAAAGAGGATTTACCTCAACTGCATATTGAAACCTTTACCCAAGCCGGTTTGCAAATTTTTGCGATAAATTACCCGCTTGCACCACAGGCTCAGATTGAAAATATTGTTAGTTCGATACTTAACTCTATTCAGCAGCTACAAACTCAATCGAATTTTACAGAACTCCCCTATTTTCTATTCGGTCGCTCTGCTGGAGCTTATCTTGCATTATTAACGGCTGCTAAACTAAACCAACAAGCCGACATTAAAAAGCCACAAGGCGTTATTTCTTATTATGGTTATGGCTTTTTAACTGATAGTTGGTTTGATAGCCCAAGCCCACACTATTTAAAATTACCATTAGTCAGTGAAAGCACTTTTCAATCACTAATAGCAACTCCAAAGCAAGCAGCAGATTTAAATACCCACTTTAGTTGCTATATTTACGCTCGCCAAACAGGCAAGTGGAAATCGTTAATTTATCAAGGTAGAGATAAATTTTTCTACCTTGATTACAGCTTACGTTTGGCGGAATTAAACTTACCTGTTTTCGCTGCCCACGCAACGAATGATCCTGATGTGCCGTTTGCCGAGTTTCAAGCATTATGCGAAAAATTTAATCCAACCAAATTTGTCATTTCAGCCGATCTTCACGATTTTGACCGAGATGAACAGTCTGAATATACGAAAGAATTGCTTCAAGCAACTGTAGATTTTATCGAAACCACCTAGCACAAGCCGTGCTAGGCTCAATAAACTAAGCCCCTTCAGGGCTTTTAGAGAGCCACAACGTGGCTCAGATTATCTAGTCCCATACGGCTCGTATGGGGTTATGAGCTTATTTCTCCAAAATCGTGCCTTTTCTGAAACGTGCACTTGATGCCATATATTTCATACCAAAGTAATAAACCAATCCTGTTGGGATTGTCGCTGTTAGGAATGAAATATCAGCATTAAATAAACCGATAACCGCACCAACAGAGATAGCTAAAATCGCAGCCCAGTTTACCCCTCTGCGATTGCCGTTTTCATCATAAAGTTCAGCAATATCTACTTTCTGTTTGCGTAAAATATAGTAATCCACCAATAACACCGCAAAGATCGGACCGAAGAATACCGTGTAAGTTAATACGAAAATATCTACGCCTTTTGATGAAGCATCTGAGGTAATTAACCAAGGGCAAGTCGCAATCGCTAATAAGCCGATAAGCACTACCGAAGTTTTGTGCTTGATTTTGAATGCATCCATTAGCGCATATGCAGGTGGTACAACGTTACTTGCAAGGTTTGTTGTCATCTGTGCAAATAAAATAAAGAGTAAGGTAATAACCACTAAGAATTTATTATCGGCTGCTTGTGCAAACGCATTAATTGGGTTTGCGATACCTGTTGCTGAGGAGATCATTAAACCGATAATCCCCATAAATACCGTTGTTGGCACCATCGCTAAGAAATAAACGACACCACGTTTAGTAGTTGAATAACCGGCTTTTAACTCACGCACATAGTCACCAACATTAAGCATTACTAATACGTTTACGCCAAAGAATGCTACAATCGCACTCACAAATGGTAAGCCCCAAGTACCTTCTTTATTAATAAGGTTTTCTTCAATACGCCCACCAAATTTAGTCATACATACATAGAACATATAGGTAAGCGAGGCAATAATCACCATCGCACCAATGTTCTCTAACCATTTTAAACCGTGGAAACCTGTAGTAGAAATCCAAATTTGTAGTGCTTGGAATAATAAGAAATAAAGCACTAAATTATCATAACCAAATAATAAAATAGAGATTTGGTTAATTGCAGAACCGCCTAACCAACTTTGCACACCATACCAAACAATAGCCGGCACACCACGCAGCATAGCAGGTAAAATACCGCCTTTTGTCCCGAATGCACTTTTTAATTGAACGGCATAAGGCACACCACTTTTATAGCTCATTTGATCGTTTAAGCATAAACAGACAATCAATAACAGCGAGCCTATCAGCATTGCCACGAATGCTTGAGTGAGATTTAACCCCTTCTCTAATTGCCCTGAACCTAACGCAAATGTACCGATAGATACACAGCCACCAAGCCATAGGAAAAGGTAAGACAATAAATCCATAATCCGTTTATTTTCCGGAATGGGTTGTAAGTTGGTTTTTTCAGACATTTTCTGCTCCTGTAATTTGCATTTATATTTATCATAATAAAAATGCGGTCAATTTTTACCTTCATAAAAACTGACCGCATTTAAATTTATCGCTTAACCGGACGAATAAACTCTCCATAGCCCATTGCATCTTGTTTATACATACCATTCTCTGCCACTAAACGACCACGAATAAAGGTATGGGTTGCTGCACCTTTTCCTTCTAATCCATCAAAGCAAGTAACGTGTCCTTTGGTAAAGAGTTTTTCCTGTTCTACTTTCCACGGTTTTTCCGGATCAACAACCACAATATCCGCATCAAAACCGATTTCAAAAGCCCCTTTACGACCGTATAAACCAAACAATTTCGCTGGGTTTACCCCCATTACTTTCGCAATGAGGCTCGGGCTAAGTTTACGTTGATGAACCACCATATCAAACATCATCGGTAGGAAGAATTGAATACCGTTTAAGCCACCCCACGCTTCCCAAATATCGTGAGTCTCATTATTTTTTTCTTCATCAGCTGCTGGTGAGTGATCGCTACCCACGCAAGAAAGCGTACCGTCAATCACATAATCCCACAGTTTTTCCATATTCTCTCTTTTACGCAGAGGAGGCGTACATTTCGCAGGGCCACCTTTTTCAAACACAAAATCTTCGGTAAAACCTAAATAATGTGGGCAAGTTTCACCAGACACTGGCAAACCTTCGTAAATCGCATCTTTAACCAACTGAGCCACCATTGGGTGTGTAACGTGGCAAATATGCACTCGTCCACCTGTAGCACGGGACATATCAATGATATTTTTTGTTGCCACATACTCCACCCACACATCGTGAGCATCTAAAAATTCACGGATTTTTTCCTGATTGGTTAAGCCTGTTTTCGCTTTTGCCTCTTTCACACGCTCTTTTACTTGCCCATATTCTTCGCAGTGAAAACCAGATAACGCATTAAATGGCTTTAAAATTTCCAATGCTTTACGCACATTACCTAAATTCACAGTTGGGAATAAATCGCCGTTCGGACAAGTAAAACCTTTGAATGCTGCCACACCACAGGCTTCAAGATCAACTAAATCAGCAGAATTACTTTTAATGGAATTTGGGCTATCGTCATAATCGCCGACAATCCCGCCCCAGAGGGCAAAATCAATAAAGGAATGTTTACTAACATTGGCGTGTTTAAGTTTGAAAACGTCTTTGTTTATTAAGGAAGGATCATTATTAAGAGGCATATCAATTAAGGTTGTACAACCTGCTGCTACAGCTGCACGAGAGCCTGTTTCAAAATCTTCACGATAATCAAAACCCGGTTCATTTAAGTGAGCGTGGCAATCGATAATACCCGGATAAACCAAATGCCCCTTTACATCAACCACTTCTTTCGCTTGGATTTCAATGTCCGGCGCTAAAAAACCGGCAAATTTACCCTCTTTTACCGCAATAGTGGCAGGATAAATTCTATCAGGTGTAACTAATTGACCGTTTTTAACGATTAAATCATACATAATAAACCTTCTTTTTATTGACTTTTAACGGTTTGAAAGGAAAATACAGAATATAAAATCGCATTTCAAATTGAACCAATACTAATCAATAAAATAATAAAAAATCAACAGGTATTTTTTAAAATGAGCATAAATGAGCAAATAATAAACATTCCTATTTCAATAACAAGCCAATATGCCCATCAAAAAGTAGGCGAATCTCCTACGATTTCAATCCATTCCATTTATAACAAAACCATTAACCTATTGATTAATAATGAACTTTTCTCTCTACAACCAATTGTGAGCGAACTCTCCCCTATCAGCTTAATTACAAATTTCACACAAACACAATTTGAACATCTGAAATTAGAGCCACATCAAACCTATCAACTTCACTTAAATTATCAAAATTGTGCAATTTTTTGTACAAAATTGACCGCTTGTAACTATCATTTACATCATAAATTCAATGTTTGTACTGAACTTACTCAACAAATATTACAGCATTCAGATAAAAAAGGATTAAATCTTCTGTTTCAAGCACAAAATGATGACCTAATACTATCTGCTTTTAAGCAATATTTATCCCAAGTTGAACATTTTTATGCAATAAATGATGAGGAAAATGCTTGCCATATTTTGACTAAATTGATTGGATTAGGCATAGGACTTACCCCAAGTGGCGATGATTTTCTCTGTGGATTACTCGCTTCGTTTCAATATTTCAATGCAACACAAAGCTCTTTTTATAAAAAACTCACACACAAAATAAGACAAAACTTAGCGAATACTAACGCCATTAGCAGCAGATTTTTATACTGTGCATTACAACAACAATTTTCTACTCCGGTACTGACTTTCTTTAAAAATATGAATAAAAAAAATGTAGAAATAGGGCAACTGAGTAAACTATTTGAAAATATTGGGCATTCATCAGGAATGGATACACTCTTTGGGATTTATTATGGGAGTAATTTATTATTAGAAGGACTAACATAATTAATTACAAATTTTTTATAAAAATTAACCGCTTATCTATTATAATATAAATTATTTTAATTTATAACAGTATGGAGATTCAAATTATGTCTATATACGAAGCTTATTGTATTCAACTTAATAGAGTTGTATCTATTACAGAAGCAAGAACTGAATTCTTAAATCTTTATCCCTGCAAAAGATTCCAGTTTTTATGTTCAACAGAGTCTTGTCGTATAAAAGGGGTTAAAATTACTGGGGTAAACTATGATCATTTTCCAGATGAAATAAAACAATCGCCCCATTTCAAATATCTATCTAAAAATAATATTGCACACTCAGCAGATTGCCAATGGAATCAAACCAAAATTGAGCCTATTGCAGGAGAAAGTGATGAAGAATATAATCTCAGAAAAGTGCGTAGTAAATTACACGATTTTATAGATGAATTTCAATTACCAGAAGATGATATTGGACTACAAAGCGAAGTAACGAATTCCTTATCAACAACATCTCAATCTAAGATAAATAAAATAATTTCAAATCAACACAATCAGGCTAAACGAAGATATATAAAAACAAATCAATTAATAAGGTTAGTTGAAGCATATTTAGATGCCAAGAAGAATTTATCAGAAAAAGAATTTTTAAATCTACCGCTTAAGGTAGCTAATTCAAACATACGCTATCTATACCAATATTTTCGCAGAACAGAGAAAGCCATTCAAAGGAAGCAAAAATGTGTGTGTATTGCTGAAGTAGAATATACGGAAACAGATAAATGGCTATATTTTAAATTACAAAAACCTTTTAAAGAAAATGAAAACTCTCCTGAAATCCCTATTTATTTAGGTATTAAGAAAATAGATTTAGAAAACTACCACTATCGCAGAGTACTTTATGCTCACATTGAAAGCAATAAATATAAGAATAAATATTTCAAAATATATTTTATTCCACAAGAAAAAGATTTTAATATCAAAAAGATGAAAAATAAAGATGGAAAAGAAATTGAGCTATATTTTTTTGAAATAAACAACCTCAATTTATTCTGTTTATTTAACTATAACTACTTGAGAAAGAAAAAACAATCTGTTTTATAAAACTATAAGCAATTACTATACCAAGCAATCGGTTGATCTTCACCTAAAATATTAGATATTTCTCCTAAAGCAAAAGTAACCAATTAAATATTCCTTTAGAGTAACTCTTTAAAGATATTATAGCTATTAGGATTGCGGTAGCCTGGCTCTATACTTTTAACGCCTTTTGTAATCTTCCTTGATTTTGAGCTAATAAACTTTCCGCTTCAGGCTTATCTAAATTGCCTAAAATCATCATAATCGCTAATTTTGCGTTATTTTCGGCTAATTTTAGGGTATTTTCAGCCACATCTCTTTCACACTCTGTCGCTTGCATTACAATACGGATTGCACGAGCTTTTAACTTTTCATTGGTGGCTTGCACGTCCACCATTAAATTTTGGTAGCATTTGCCGATTAAAATCATTGAAGCGGTTGTCAGCATATTCAGCACAAGCTTTTGTGCCGTGCCTGATTTCATACGGCTTGAGCCTGTCAGCACTTCTGCCCCCACAACCGTATCAATCGCAATATCTGCAATTTGTGCCATTGCAGAGTTCGGGTTGCTAGCAATCGAAACTGTCGTTGCACCAAGTGAATTAGCATATTCCATCGCCCCTAGCACATAAGGCGTTCTGCCACTGGCTGCAATCCCGACTAATACATCTTTTTGCGAAAAATTGACCGCTTGTAAATCTAGTTTGCCTTGCTCTCGGTTATCTTCCGCCCCTTCAATCGGGAAACGTAACGCTCTTTCGCCACCTGCAATTAATCCTACCACCATTTCAGGTTTTACTCCATAAGTGGGTGGACATTCTGAAGCATCAAGCACACCTAAACGCCCACTTGTGCCAGCACCAACGTAAACTAAACGCCCTCCTTGCTGAAAGGCTTGCACAATTTTTTCGACTGCCTTAGCAATCTGCGGTAAACATTTTTCTACTGCAAGTGGCACTTGTTTATCTTCATTATTGATAATCTGCACAATTTCTAGTGCAGACAGGCTATCAATATTCTTCGAATGAGGATTACGCTGTTCGGTAATCATCTGCCCTAAGGCATTAAGTAAATTCTTCTCTGTCATTTTTCTTTATTCCGCTGGGTAAATCACCCCTAAACTTACCGCTTTTTTTGCTCCTGTAACACTTGGCATATTACTTGGTAAATTATTCATTCGCTGATGAGCAAGCCACGCAAATGCAGCCGCTTCCACATAATCAATATCTAAACCGAATTCTGTTGTGGTTGTAACGTTCCAGTTTGGCAGTAAATCAGCTAAGCGTTCCATTAAGAGCGGATTTCTTGCTCCACCGCCACATACCAATAGCAGGCAAGGCAATTCAGTTTGAAGTGTGATTAATTCATTGGCGATACTTTTTGCAGTAAATTCTGCAAGCGTACGCTGCACATTTTCAGGCTTGCAAGCGGTGAAATTTTCTAATTTTTTTGCAAGCCACGTTAAATTAAATAGCTCTCGACCAGTGCTTTTAGGCGGCGTTTTACTAAAAAACGGCTCATCAAGTAAGCTCTCTAACAAGGCTTCATTCACCTTACCACTTATCGCCCATTCGCCGTTTTTGTCGTATCGTTTGCCTTGATGTTGCTCGATCCAGCTATCCATAAGCGTATTGCCAGCCCCTACATCATAGCCAATGGCCGGGCGGTTTGGTTTTAGCACAGAGATATTACTAATACCACCGATGTTTAGTACTACGCTTAAACGACTAGGATCATTAAAGATCGCTTGATGAAACGCTGGCACAAGTGGAGCCCCTTGCCCACCAACCGCCATATCTTTACGGCGGAAATCGCAAATGGTAGTAATGCCTGTTTTAGCAGCAACTAAATTCATATCGCCAATTTGGGTGGTGAAAGGATATGCAGAATCCGGCGAATGCCACACCGTTTGCCCGTGGCAACCAATGGCTTGAATATCTTCCACCTTTAGCTGATTTTTCACTAAAAACACATTAATGGTTTGTGCATAAAGCAAGCCTAAACGATGGTCTATCTCCCCTAGTTTTTGGAGATTGGTTTCGCCCGTTTTAAGCAACGCGGAAATATCCGCTCGTAACTCCTCCGGCATTGGGAAGAAATCACAAGTGGTCATTTTTGGCGGATTTTTTGCAAAATCCATTAAGGCGATATCAACACCATCAAGGCTCGTGCCGGACATCACTCCGATGTAGTAATTTGGGCTATATTTATTCATCACAAAAATCAAAATCTGCTCTTTGTTACTTTTCTTTGCTTTGCCAAAGAAAAGTAACCAAAAGAAAGGCAACCCGAACTTCACCGCTATCCTCGCTTAGTTTGAATTGGCTTAACGGCAAATTTACATTCGCTCCGCTCAGAGTAAATTTACCTACCAATTCAAACACACTCAGGCGGTTCAGACGGAAATAAAAACAGTGAAATCATTGACGTGCCATTCGTCGATTTTCTGGCACACTTTCAAAATTCGACCTGAACGGATTAATATCTAACCCGCCACGTCTGGTGTAGCGTGCATATATGGTTAATTTTTCAGGCTGGGCAAATTGCATTAAATCGCAGAAAATGCGTTCTACACATTGCTCGTGGAACTCGTTGTGCTCACGGAATGACACTAAGTAACGCAATAATTTTTCACGGTTTAATTTTTTACCTTTGTAGCGAATTTGCACACTGCCCCAGTCTGGTTGTGAAGTGATTAAGCAGTTAGATTTGAGCAAATGACTGACTAAGGTTTCTTCCACCATTTCATCTTCGGCTATACTCTCTAAATAGTGGGTTGAAAATGCGTAGCTGTCGATGTGAATATCTTGTTCATCGATGCAATCGCCCTCAAAATCCACAATCGGTTGTTGCGTGTAGTGCGACAATGTGTAAATTTTTACCAAAACTTGACCGCTTGCACAGTTGGCTAAATCTTTTTGGAGGGTCTTTTCCACCTCTTCAATAGAATCAAATTTAGTTTGGTTAAAACTGTTTAAATAGAGCTTGAAACTTTTGGACTCGATTAAATTTTCGCTATTGAAATCAATGGCAACATCAGCAATCGCCACTTGCGGTAAGCCGTTTTTGTTTAGCCACGAAAGTTCATAGCACGTCCACACATCAGCCCCTTGAGTAAACGGCTGAGATTGCGTAATCCCTAATCCATCACGATTCAATTTACGAGGAACAGGTTGTAAAAGTGAAGCGTCATATTCGCTTTTATATTCGGTTTTTTGCCCCAATTTTAGGGCATCAAGAGATTTATCGTTGTAGTTCATTTCAATTCTTATTTAATATATCTAACTAAATCCACAAGGCTGTCTAGTACTAAATCTGCTTTTGCTTCGCCTTCGGCTGTAACGGCCTTGCCAGTTCGCACCAATACTTTGGTTTTCACACCTGCCTTTTCGGCTGCCAGTAAGTCTTCTAATTTATCGCCTACCATATAGGATTGAGTAGAGTCGATATTCAGATCTTTAATTGCTTGCTCAAACATTCCCGCTTTCGGTTTGCGGCAATCGCAATCTTCACGATATTCGCCATTGCCCTCTGGGTGATGTGGGCAGTAGTAAATGCCATCAAGCACCACACCGTAATCTTCATCGAGCGACCAATCCATCCATTCAGTAAGTTGCATAAATTGATCTTCGCTGAAATAACCACGAGCAATGCCGGATTGATTGGTAACCAGCACAAGCAAATAGCCTTTATCTTGAAGCTGTTTTAACGCTTTGCCAACACCTTCGATGAACTGGAAATCATCAATTTTATGCACATAACCGTGATCGATATTAATTGTGCCATCACGATCAAGAAAAATTGCTTTTTTAGCCATCAATTTGATCCTTTAATAAAATCGACCACCATTTGATGATGTTCGCTTGTTTTGAATTTATCAAAAACCTGTTCGATCACACCTTGTTCATTCACTAAAAAACTGATGCGATGAATGCCTTCATAGGTTTTGCCCATAAATTTCTTCTCGCCCCATACACCGAAAGCCTCTGCAACTTGGTGGTCAGGGTCTGATAACAAGGTGAAATTAAGCTTTTTTTTCTCGACAAATTGAGCTAATTTTTTCGGTAAATCAGGGCTAATGCCAAGTACCACTACATTTAGCTCGTCTAGTTCTGATTTGCTATCACGCAGTCCGCACGCTTGTGTAGTACAGCCTGGAGTAAGAGCCTTGGGGTAGAAATAAACTAACACTTTTTTGCCCGCAAATTGGGAAAGTGAAACCGCTTCATCAACCTGATTTTGAAGGATAAATTGAGGGGCTTTCTCGCCTGCTTTTAAGATATTCATTTGTAATTTTTCCATAAAAAATAACCGCTTGTATTGTACTACAAGCGGTCAAATCTTAAAATTTTTTTGCAAATTATTCTAAAAATCCTTCCAGCAATTCATTTAAAAACAGCTTGCCGTGTTGGGTAATTTGCCAATGGGTTGAGGTTTCAGAAATATAATTTTGGTTTAATGCCCAATCCATTGTTGAACGAACAATATTTCTATCTAGCCCTGTAAAGTATTCAAATTCTTGTTTTGGTGTGGCTTCAAGCAAGCGGAAACGGTTCATAAAGAATTCGAATGGACGGTCGTCTAGCTCAATCAAATTTTGGCTGTAGCGATATTCGCCTCGCATATAGCCTTTCGGGTGCTTGGTTTTGCTAAAGCGATAAATTTCGCCTGTCGGATACGAAATTTTGCCGTGAGCCCCGCAACCAATCGCTAAATAATCACCAAACCGCCAGTAATTGAGGTTGTGTTTGCATTGGTAGCCTTTTTTCGCATAGGCGGAAGTTTCGTATTGCTCGTAACCTGCATTGGTGAGTAATTGATGTCCTTGCTCGAAAATATCCCATAATTCGTCATCATCGGGTAAGATTGGCTTGCGGTAATAGAACATCGTATTTGGCTCAATAGTGAGCTGATACCACGATAAATGCGGCGGATTAAGGGCTATCCCCTGTTCTAAATCACTTAACGCCTGTTTTACCGATTGATTAGGTAATCCGTGCATTAAGTCTATGTTAAAGCTGTTCAAACCAAATTTTGCAGAATTTTGGGCAAAAACGATCGCTTGTTTTGCCTCTTGGCTATCGTGAATACGCCCGAGCTTGAGCAGTTTTTCTGGCTCAAAACTTTGAACCCCCATTGAAATGCGGTTTACCCCACCTTGAACATAACCGATAAATCGCTCTGCTTCCGCCGTTCCCGGGTTAGCTTCCAACGTAATTTCAATATTCGGCTCAAAAGCAATTCGCTTTTCCACTTCTTTTAATAAATAAGCAATACCGTCTGCGGAAAAGAGACTGGGTGTGCCGCCACCAATAAAGATAGAATGTAATTTACGTTCGCCGATTGCCGCTTTATAAGCAGTTAAATCTTGCGATAAATCTGCAAGGAGATGTTCGATATATTCTTGTTCAGGAATGAACCCTTTTTGAGCGTGGGAGTTGAAATCGCAGTAAGGACATTTTTGCACACACCAAGGAATATGGATATAAAGGCTTAGAGGAGGTAAAATGAGTTTCACGTTAAATATTTCGTTGTGTTTAAGAGGCGTAAATAATAACGAAAAGCAAATAAAGTGGGAAGTAGAGATTTTTTCGTGAGCTAGATCACAAATTCAAAAATTACCGCTTTACCACTTTGTTGTTAATGATATGATGATTTCGTTTCAAAAAATTAATATGTTTTGATAAATTCACTTCATATTAAAAACAAACTATCCAATATAGCGACCTTAAGGAGCTTACTATGACTAAACAATTTGAACACAACGAATCACGTCGTGGTTTTATGAAATTAATGGCTGGTGTGGGTGCAGGTTTTGCATTCAGCAGTACATTAGGCACATTTTCAGCACCGGCTGCAGCGGCAACAGCTCCAGCAAAAGGTTCTGTGATTGAAGCCGGTATTTCGTACTCTCTTTCCACAGGGTTCGATCCCTTGCGTACTACCGGAGCAACACCAATGGCGGCAAACCTGCATATTTTTGAAGCACTCGTGGACTTACACCCAGCCACACGTGAGCCATATTTAGGCTTAGCTGCAGCAATGCCTGAAAAAGTGGACGATACAACCTATCGCATTACTCTGCGTGATGGTGCAATCTTCCACGACGGTAAACCGGTTACAACCGCTGATGTGGTATTCTCTTTTGAGCGTGTATTAAACCCTGATAACAAATCATTATTCGCTGGTTTCGTACCATTTATCGACAGCGTAAAAGCAGTTGATGACAAAGTAGTTGAGTTCAAACTCAAATACCCGTTTGCCTTATTTGCTGAGCGTTTAATGATTGTGCGTATTGTGCCAAAACACGTTGTTGAAGCAGTCGGTGAAAGTGCCTTTGATGCAAACCCTGTAGGTTCTGGTCCATACAAATTTGTATCCGCAGTGAAAGATGACAAAATCGTATTTGAAGCATTTGAAGGCTACAACGGTATTTACCCGGCAAAAGCAGAGAAAATGGTTTGGGCATTATTATCAGATGATGCTGCGCGTGTAACAGCTCAAGAATCTAAACGTGTTCAAGCGATTGAATCTGTACCATATCTTGATATTCAACGCTTAAAATCGAAAAAACAATCTGTTGAGTCTGTTCAATCATTTGGCTTACTGTTCTTAATGTTTAACTGTGCTGAAGCTCCGTTTAATAATCCGAAAGTACGTCAAGCATTCCACTATGGCTTAGATACACAAAAAATGATCGATATCGTGTTCTTAGGTAATGCTCGTGCAGCAACATCTTACTTACAAGAAACTCACCCTGATTATGTGAAAGCGGCAACTCAGTACGATTACGACAAAGAAAAAGCCGCTGCATTATTAAAAGAAGCAGGTATCGATAAGCTAGAGTTTGAATTACTTGCAACAGATACTTCTTGGGTTAAAGAGTGTGCTCCGTTAATTCTTGAATCTTGGAATGCAATTCCGGGTGTGAAAGTAACCTTACGCCACTTACAATCAAGTGCGTTATATGGTGAGTTTATCGCATCAGGTAACTTCAAAGTCGTTGTAGCACCGGGCGATCCGTCTGTATTCGGTAACGATGTGGACTTATTATTAAGCTGGTTCTATCGTGGCGACGGTTGGGCGAAAAACCGTTATCGTTGGTCTGACACACCAGAGTATGCAGAAGTGCAAAAACTCTTAGATGCTGCAGTGGCTGCTAAGTCACACGATGAAGCAAAAGTGGAATGGTCGAAAGTGTTCAATATTATTGCTGAACAAGTGCCACTCTACCCGCTAATTCACCGTAAATTGCCAACAGCGTGGGACGAAAAAGCATTAACTGACTTCCAACCATTACCAACCACAGGTATGTCTTTCTTAGGCGTTGGACGTAAATA
The DNA here is from genome assembly GCF_041807785.1 of Mannheimia sp. E30BD. Lineage (NCBI taxonomy): Bacteria > Pseudomonadati > Pseudomonadota > Gammaproteobacteria > Pasteurellales > Pasteurellaceae > Mannheimia > Mannheimia sp. E30BD. The sequence continues at coordinate 20,948 of NZ_JBGTYX010000015.1, read as the reverse complement.
AGCCTTGATACACGGCTAAACAAGCGGTCGGTTTTTAGGAAAATTTTGCAAAAGATCGACCAAAACCTACCGCTTGTAACTTTCGATTTATTCCCAAGTTTTTCCGTGTTTTCTATATAGCATAGAGAGTGCGTTTTACGCACTATGACAAATCAATTCAGTGTATTCGCACTCAACCTTCCACTAATGTTTTATAGTCGGAGATAAAAATGGAAATTGTACTTCGCCTGTTATTCCGCCGTTTATTAGCATTACCAGTAATGATTATCGGGGTAACAGCATTAGTTTTTATTATTTTACAATTCACGCCGGGCGATGCCGCAACGGTTGCATTAGGTGATGCAGCCAGCGATGAAGCTAAACATTTATGGCGTGAACAACGTGGGTTAAATGATCCATTATTTCTTCAATACTTCCGTTTTCTCGGAAATCTTCTCGTGTTAGATTTAGGGGTAACTACACCACCTGAATTGCCGATTTCATCAATGATTGCTAAAGCCTTCCCAATCACACTGCAATTAACTTTTATTGGTGTAATCCTCGCCGCAATCATTTCATTCACCTTAGGGGTATTTGCCGCACTTCATCGTGATCGCCTTGCTGACCAAATTATTCGTTTATTCTCGGTAGCAGCGGTTGCAACACCTTCTTTCTGGCTCGGTATTTTATTAATCCAATACTTCTCTCTAGAACTTGATTGGTTACCATCTGGTGGCTATGTGCCATTTAGTGAAAGTCCAAAAGAATGGGCTATCTCAATAGTTCTTCCATCACTTGCATTGGCTATTCCTGTTTGTGCCTCTCTTATTCGAGTAGTACGTACCGCAATGGTAGAAGAGATGGATAAAGATTATGTACGTACAGCAATTGGCAACGGCGTACCATACTCAACTGTTATTCGCCGTAATGTATTACGTAATGCATTAATTACACCAGTCACCGTACTTGGCTTACGTGTTGGTTACTTGCTTGGTGGCGCAGTCGTTATTGAGCAGATTTTTGACTTACCAGGAATGGGTAAACTGATTTTCAACGGAATTACGAATGTAGACCTAAACTTAGTACAAGGCGTGGTACTCACCATTGCATTGACGTTTGTATTAGTAAACATCATCGTTGATATTCTTTATCTGATTATTAACCCTAAAATTCGGAGTCTATAATGTTTCGTCAAGGATTAGCAGACAGACTTGCTTCTGGCGGGGCAAGATTCAAAGCATTATCAACCGCCTCCAAAATTGCCTTAATCTTCTTGATTTTTATGGCTCTTGTGGCAATTTTCGCACCATTGGTTGCACCTTATGATCCACTGCAAACCCTGCGCCCAGTGCAAGCTCCAGGTTCAGAATATTGGTTCGGTACAGACCGTTTAGGACGTGATATTTTCTCTCGTATCGTTTACGGAGCTAGAACCTCTCTCTTTATCGGCTTAGGTGCAGTAGCCTGTGCAATCGTATTCGGTAGTATTTTAGGTGCAACGGCTGCAACGGCTGATAAATTCGGTAACGAAGTGATTATGCGTCTGATGGATATTCTAATGGCATTCCCTGGCATCGCACTTGCTGCTGTATTATTAGCGACTTTCGGCAACTCTTCACCGATTATTATCTTAACAATTGCGATTGTTTACACGCCACAATTAGCTCGTGTTGTTCGTGCAAACGTGGTTTCACAATGGGAAGAGGACTATGTGCGTGCTGAGCGTGTAATTGGTGGTAGCCGTACTTATATCTTATTAAAACACGTTGTGCGTAATACCGCAGCACCTGTTTTAGTATTCGCAACAGTAATGGTTGCTGATGCAATTATTCTTGAAGCATCACTTTCTTTCTTAGGTGCAGGGGTTCAGCCACCACATCCGTCTTGGGGTAATATCTTATCTGAAGGTCGTAACTTAGTATTAAGCGGCTTCTGGTGGGCAACGACATTCTCAGGTTTATGCGTACTTTTAACGGTATTATCATTAAATATTCTTTCTGAAGGTTTAACTGATGCGTTAGCAAATCCAAAAACCAAGAAAAGTCCAACAGCAGCAAAAAACGATGTGTCAAAACCGCTTTCAACAGACGTTCAGGAAGCAATGGCAGAAAGCTTGGCATTAAAACGTTATTTATTACAATTAAACCAAGCAGAAACTGTACGTACTGACCGTATGCAACTTAACCCAAATGCAAAACCGATTCTGCAAGTGAAAAACTTATCTATCCGTTTCCCGAACCGTTATGGTGAAACACCATTGGTAGATAACATCAGCTTTACCGTACACGAAGGCGAAACAATGGGCTTAGTAGGTGAATCTGGTTGTGGTAAATCAATTTCTGCCTTCTCAATTATGGGCTTATTACCAAAAACAGCCAAAATCACCGGGGAAATTTTGTTTACTGACCGTGCGGGCAATCAACACGATTTATTAAAAACTGACAAGTTGAACGATCTTCGTGGTCACGAAATCTCGATGATTTATCAAGATGCGTTAAGTGCGTTAAATCCATCAATGCGTATTCGTGAACAAATGGAGCAGTTAATCAGTCGTGGCGGTAAACAGTCCGCAGAGACATTACTCAAATGGGTACATCTTGATCCTGAAAAAACGCTCAACCGTTATCCACACGAACTTTCAGGTGGTCAGCGTCAGCGTGTGTTAATTGCAATGGCATTGGCTCGTGAACCGAAATTATTAATTGCGGACGAACCAACCACTGCATTAGACGTAACCGTTCAAGCAGAAGTGATTAAACTTCTTAACGAATTGCGTGAAAAACTCGGCTTTGCAATGGTGTTTGTGAGCCACGATTTAGCCTTAGTTGCTCAAATTGCTCACCACATCACGGTTATGTATGCAGGTCAAGTGGTCGAAGCATCACCAACCCGTGACTTACTAATGCACCCAACGCACGAATATACACGAGGCTTATTAGGCTCAGTGCTTTCAACCGAGTGCCGAGCAGAACGCTTATATCAAATTCCAGGTAGCGTGCCTTCTCCGTTTGACTTTGCAGACGGTGACCGTTTCGCCAGCCGCTCATTGCGCCCTGATGCGAATCCAAAACAACGCTTGAAACTTGTTCCAACTGGAGAACACCCACAACACATTTGGGCATCTCACTTAGAAGAAAATCAGGGAGCTAAACTATGAGTATGAAACCCATTAAAGAGCAGCCAATTATTGAGCTGAGAGATATTGTTGTCGAGTTTCGCTCCCGTGATGGAACGCTATTCAACCCGAAAAAATTCCGTGCTGTTAATGGTGTAAGTTTAGATATCCACGCAGGTGAAACAGTGGGTATTGTAGGGCAATCAGGTTGTGGTAAATCAACATTAGCAAGCGTAATCATCGGTTTACAAAAACCAACTTCGGGTACGGTAAAATTCAATGGATTACAAATGAAATACGGTAGTGCCGAAGCTCGTAAACAGTTTGGTCGTCAAGTATCGGTTATCTTCCAAGATCCCGCAACCGCACTTAACCCTCGTATGCGTGTGTTAGATATTTTGAAAGACCCAATGGATATTCACAATGTATTAGTGCCAAGCGAGCGTGAAAAACGTGTTTATGAACTCTTGAACCGTGTAGGCTTACCGCGTTCTGCTGCCTTAGTTGAGCCAACTCGCTTATCAGGTGGTCAAAAACAACGTGTGGCAATTGCTCGTGCATTGGCTCTTAATCCAAGTTTGATAGTAGCAGATGAGCCGACTTCTGCACTGGATGTATCCGTTCGAGCTCAAGTTCTGAACTTACTTGCCGATCTGAAAAAAGAGTTAAACCTTGCAATGGTATTTATCTCTCACGATTTGCAAACTGTTCGTCAAGTGTCTGACCGTATTGTGGTAATGAATGGCGGTAAAATCATCGAGCAAGGTGAAGCAGCACGAGTGTTCGATAGTCCGCAAGATGAATACACCCGTATTCTATTAGACGCAGCTCCATCATTGTTATAATTGTGATTTAAGGCTACAAGCGGTAAAATTTGGTAAAAATTTTACCGCTTGTTTTTTATTTCTATGATCAAAATTACCCAAACCATAAATACAGATTTACTTATTGTCGGCTCTGGCATTGCTGGGCTTTCTGCCGCAGTTGAGGCAAAAAGTAAAGGGTTAAATCCGTTATTGATTAGCAAATCAACGATTGGTTCGGGAGCCAGTTATTTTCCGCTGAAAGCAACTCTTGGCATTCAAGTGACAGGCGATGAAAACGACTATTCGCTTTTTAGAGAAGATATTGAACATATCGGTAAGGGCAAAATCAACCCAAATGTGGTACAGGCTTATATTGAAGATTCGCCGAATGCCATTAAGTTATTAAACTGTATCGGCTTTAAACCTTGGAAACGGAATGATAACCGCCCTGCTTGTTTTGCTAAATATGCTCGCCCAATTTATTTAATTAAAGATTGGCGAGAGGCTGCCCTACGTGCGAAACAAATTTTGCAAGAACAGCAAATTAACTTCTATGAAAATGCAACCCTTTTACACATCGTAACAGACAATAATCAGGTACAAGGAGCGGTATTTTCACTGCTTACAAGCGATCAAATTTCGTATATTTTTTGCAAAACCAATCATATTATTTTAGCCGCTGGCGGCATTGCCGGGCTTTATAAAGATAACCTTTACCCTGCTGATGTAATAGGTTCGCTCCACTCTGTTGCCGAGCGAGCTGGAGCAACATTAGTCAATCTTGCATTTATTCAATTTATTCCTGCCTTTGTTGAGCCGAAATACAAAGTTTTATTTGGCGAACATACGTTGAAATATGTAACAGAAATTACAGACTCTAACGGCAAAAATCTGTTTCCTCATTTAAGCCAATCACAATTTAGCAAAATGATGCTTGAACGTAGCCATTATGCCCCGTTCAGTTTGGATTTTGCCGGCGTGGAGTTCGATTTAGTGATGATGAAACATTTGCTTGAAAACCCTCACGAAAAAGGCATTTACCTTAAATACAGCCCAAAACTTTATGAAGATACCGAAGAGTTTTACACCGTCTATTTAAATTGGCTAAAAAATGAAGTGGGGATTGATTTAATCAAGAATAAAATTGCAATAACACCTTTTGCTCACAGTTGCAATGGCGGTATTCAAATTAATGAATGGGGCGAAAGTACGGTAAAAGGCTTATTTGCGATTGGCGAGATTGCTCATTGCATTGAAGGAGCAAACCGTATGGGCGGAAATTCAGTCGGCGGTGGCTTGGTGTTTGCCAAACGTGCGGTATCAGAAATTGTTCGTTCACTAAAACAGAATAATTTGCAAAAAAATCCAAAAATTTCACCGCTTGTAATAGCAGAAAGAGCCTTAAATCAGCTTGCTAACTCAACTGCTAATCTCGAATTAACAGCCAGCGAAGTGCTTTCCACTATTCGAGAGAAAATGGCGTTGTATGCGAATGTTTATCGTACTCGAGGCAATCTTCAACTTCTACTCGATGAATTGAACCGCTTGGAACAGCAATTTGACCCAATCCATCACGCTCAATATCAAGGCATTGAAGTTTACAATGCGTTAAAAACCGTTCAATTAGTGGTAAAAAATATGCTTAATGAGAAGAGTTTGGGGGCACACTACTTAGATGAACAAAATTAGTCTATAATAATCCTCTTTCATAAAGAATAATAAATATTAGGAGTATAAATGAATAACTACCTACTTACACTAAAACCGAGAACAGCCATCATACTTTCGCTTTTAACGGTATTCATCTTAGGTTTTACGATGATTGGGCTTGGCTGGGTGCCGCAAATTTCAATTCTAGCGGTTATTATTATGCTGTTGCTTTTCGGGCTAATGAATAAAATCCCGTTTAAAAATATGCAAGATGGTATGGCAAATGGGCTGGTGTCTGGTATTGGTGCCGTTTACTTGTTCTTTTTCATTGGGTTATTAGTTTCAGCACTAATGATGTCTGGGGCAATTCCGACCTTGATGTATTATGGTTTAAATGTAATTTCGCCTGAATTATTTTACATCTCTGCTTTTGCCTTAAGTTCTGTGGTAGGTATTGCTTTAGGTAGTAGTTTAACCACAACTGCCACCATCGGTGTTGCCTTTATTGGTATGGCTTCTGCATTTGGTGCTAATCCAGCCATTGTAGCGGGTGCGGTTGTTTCAGGAGCATTTTTTGGCGACAAAACCTCCCCACTTTCAGACACTACCACGATTGCCGCTTCTGTTGTGGGTATTGATATGTTCGCTCATATCCGCAATATGCTTTATACCACTATTCCTGCGTGGATTTTAACAGCGCTTATCCTTTGGTTTTTAACCGAACCTACTGATGCTCAAAATTTAGCAAATATTGAGAGCCTACGAACCAATTTACAAGAAACAGGATTAATACACGGCTATTCATTACTACCTTTTGTTACGTTAATTTTAATGGCAATGAAACGCGTTAATTCCATTTATATTATTGTCACTACGGTAACACTCGCTCTGATTATTACCTATATTCACAGCTCACCAACCCTTGAACAATTAGGCAATTATTTCTTTACCGGCTATAAACCCGTTGAAGGCGTAGATTTAGGCGAAGTGGCATCATTAGTTTCTCGTGGCGGTATTAATAGTATGTTCTTTACCATTACGATTGTGCTATTAGCCCTAAGTTTAGGTGGCTTATTACAAATCCTCGGCATTTTACCGGCACTACTTAACGGCATTAGTAGCTTTTTAACCAACACAGGACGTGTTACTTTTGTCGTAGCAAGCACCGCTGTTGGCATCAACGTATTAATCGGCGAGCAATATTTAAGTTTATTATTATCAGGTAATACTTTCCGTTCAACGTATGAACGTTTAGGTTTAGAGCTGAAAAATTTATCTCGCACTATTGAAGATGCAGGTACAGTAATCAACCCATTAGTGCCTTGGAGCGTGTGTGGTGTGTTTATCAGCAGCGTACTCAATGTGCCTGTTTTAGATTATTTACCTTATGCGTTCTTCTGCTACCTCTGCTTAATCCTTACCTTAATTTTTGGATTTACCGGGGTAACAATCAGTAAAAAAGCTAACTAATCAAATCTCATAATATAGGTTATTATGTCTATCCTACCTAGTAAAGTAATGTGGTTCACAGCCACGCGAAGGTGGCTGCCCTACGCATTATGCAATATATATACAATTTATGGCTGTTTCAATTCACAGCCACGCGAAGGTGGCTGCGCCGTTAATTCTTCTTTAGCATAATTCTTTGAGCCGTTTCAATTCACAGCCACGCGAAGGTGGCTGCCAAGAGAGCATTTAAACTATGTTACTCGCAATGATGTTTCAATTCACAGCCACGCGAAGGTGGCTGCCTAAAAAAGATAGGACGGTGTTCATTCCTTATTCTGTTTCAATTCACAGCCACGCGAAGGTGGCTGCGTCGGCATAGGCGCTGCTGATGGCACGCCATAACGTTTCAATTCACAGCCACGCGAAGGTGGCTGCCCCCGATGAGCCGTTTACTAACAAGGCTGGAATTTGTTTCAATTCACAGCCACGCGAAGGTGGCTGCCCCCTACAAAATAACATATTGAAATATCAGGCTTTTTAGCCCTTTATTCGCTAACATTTTGTAGAGAGTAGAAAAAGTATAGCATATCACCAATATACTGCACCTTATTTTTTCTAATTCATTGATTATTAAAGAACAATAGAGATTCGCTAACCTCCCTGCATTTTTATGAGAACTACAGGTTAGCGATTTATAAAATCAGCGTATCTTTAAAAATATCCACTGAAGGTTTTGCACCGTGGTGTTCGACTTTATTACGCCATTTACTGCCTAAATGGTAAAATCGTAAACTATCGCAGTCTGGGTTGTAAGTTGCCAATAATTTATTTTTCAGTGTTACCCACTGAGCAGGGGTAACATCACACTCAAACACAGAATATTGAGCCCGTACACCATAATCTAAACAATGCTTAGCAATACGGCGTAGGCGAGCCTGCCCTTCTGGGTCATCAAATGAAATGTCGTAGGTAATCAACATCAACATAGTTGCCAATTCCTCAATAAATAAAACAGAAACAAGCGGTCAAATTTCAACAAAATTTTGCAGATTTTAACGCATTAAAAACGGCGGATATTCTGCCAAATCGCCACGCAAATGACGAGCCAATAACATCGCTTGGATATAAGGTAACAAGCCGATTTCCACTTCTTCCTCTAAAAATGGGTGGATGATTTTTTCTTGTTTTTTCGCTTGCAAGGTTTGAAATAGTAATTTTCTTGCTTCAGGCTTGAGCGTTACCGCTCCACTGGCTTCCGTCACAAAATCATCAGGCTTAACCTGCCCTCGATTGATCAGCGACAGCACCATTCTGTCCACCCACCACGCTCGAAATTCCTCCAAAATATCTTGAGCTAAGCTATCTCGCCCCGGACGATCTGCATGCAAAAAGCCAATTTGCGGGTCAAGCCCCACGCCTTGCAATGCCCCGCTAATATCTTTCCCTAAAATACTATAAAGAAATGAGAGCAAAGCATTCACACCGTCACGAGGTGGGCGGCGATTACGTCCGTCAAAGTGGAAATCGCTATTTTCTTTGATAAGATGAGAAAACACCCCAAAATAACGAGCCGCAGCATCGCCCTCAATGCCACGAATCAAATCCAAATTGTCTGCTGTTTTCAACTGTTGCAGGCTGTAATTTAATGCGGTAATTGTCGATTGAAGGTCAGCATTTTCGCCGTGATTACGAATTTGCCGTTGTAACACCCGCTTAGATGCTTGAATTTTGGCTGCAATGATGTTGCGAGCCACAGGAACAGGGTTGGTCTCCGACTTTTTATACTGGGCTCGGCGTAACAATACATTACCACTTTGCCGCCCCTGCAACCGCCCAAGATAACGCCCATTTTCGGTAAAAAACGCTAAATTTACGTTATTTTCGCCACAAAATCCCATTAAAAACGGCGACACCAACACATTGCCAAAACAAAAAATATGCCCAATGGAATGAATCGGCAACTGTGCCACTTTCTTCCGATCTTGCTCCACCACCAAGGTTTCTCGCTCTTTATGCAAGTAGCTACCTTGGGTGGTGATGTAGAGGGTGTTTTGGAGTTTGCGCATAATTACTGCTCTAAAGATATATCAAAGCATTGAAAAAAAGAGCTTCCTCTCTGTTCAGTCACGCAAACAGGGATATGTTTATGACAAAACAACTCCGATAAAACAATATCTGAAGGATGCCCATATGTATTTTTAGTACCAAATGATATCGGACAAATTAAGAATTCTCCAAATTGATTAAAAAAATTCACATCAAAATTTTTATGACTGCCATGGTGTGCAACTTGTATTGTTCCTACATTATTTTTTATATTCTTTATTTTATTGATAAAATCAGAACTTATAACTTTTAAGTCTGAATCTCCAGTATAAATACAACCAGGGTTTACTCTATACCCAAGAAAAAATAATAGTTCCTCAATAGAAATAAAATATAAGGCGATATGAAGATTATTCAGAAGACTTCCTACTATATATCTGACTATTGCTACCTCAGTTGGGGACGAACATACAAGCATTGAATTCTCATTAATACTTCCATCAACAGCTTTACTTTTATATGCATCTCTAATTATTATTTGATTTTTTGAGTTAGACACAAATTCTGGGTCAGCTAAATTTTCTTCGGTTATTCCTTTTTTAGTTATTTCTTGTATAAATTGGCAATGTCGATTTGAATATCTATAATTGTACGGACAATAAATCCAAAAAAAAGAGGTACCAAATAATTGGAAACTTATTTGAGTTCCACTAGAAATTCTATCATTAATAGAATTAATATCTATAGGTGTTCTGTCAATATTATAACTATCTGATAAATCCCCTTCTTCTATATTTATTGATTCTACTAATATAACTTTAGTGTTTTCACCGAAAAAGCCTTGGGGATTTTCGATCAATTTAACTAGAGTGTGATTATATTTATCTCCTAAGGACTTATATAAGTTTATCAAGAAAATTTTTTCTCTCTCTTCTAATAATGGTAAAACAACATTTTTTATCTTCCTGTTATTTTTTAGAACTTCAATACCATTAATATGATCACTATCAAAATGTGAGATAAATAAAATATCTATATCATCACTCTCTTTAAAACTTTCTTTTATAACTCTATCAATAACTTTACTTTTAGGCATTGCTCCACAATCATAAACAACATTAAAAGCAATATTACTGTCATTTATAAAACGTTCGCTGTAAAAAGCTCCTTGCCCAACAGCATGAAAAGATCTTATTAGTTTAATATCCACAATAATTCCCTAATAACAAAATTACATTTTATACCACAATTTATTTCTTTTTCCCAAACAATCCCACCACATACTCCTTCGACCTATCCCTTTCCAACAACTGTGGTTGGCAGAGGTCGATAAGCGAACAGGCTTTGCAGCGTTTGCTGTATTCGGGGGGCGGTGTTGTTCCTCTGTTTAAAAGTGACCGCACTTCGGCAATGGTGGTGAGAGTTTTGGTGCGTAGTTCGGTGGAAAAAATGATCGGTAAACGGTGGCGAGTTTGCATATACCACAACGCCCCTTCGTTAATCGTCTGCTCTGTCATTTCTTCCAAACATAAGGCTTGGGCACAGAGTTGGATTTCATCAATCGGTTCAAGTTTCGGTTTGCCACGTTTGTATTCCACAGGCTTAAGTTCGCCTGTTTTCAGATCTCGCTCGACCAAATCCAAAATGCCACTTATGCCTAATTTTTCCGCTGCAACGTGAACTGTTCGCTCAAAGCGTACGCCTTTTCTGGTTTCCGGCTCACCACTATCTACCCGCTCGTGCAACGCTTGACCTTGTGCGGTGAGATAGTTTTCTGCCCACACCTGTTCGTTGTGGATCAGCGCACATTGACGTGGGCAGAAGGCATAGTGTTGCAAAGCGGAAAGCGAAATTGACCGCTTGCCATCGCCAAATTTTGGCTGAACAAGCGGTAAAATTTCCGCAGAATTTTGCAAATCGCCCATTACAGTAATTCTTCAACGGTTACACCCGTTAAGCCTTCGGTTTGTACGCTGATACGGTAGTCGTCATAACTTTTCGCTGGTGTGTCTTTTTCGCCATTGACACGTTCAACTTTCACCGTTTCAAACAATTTATGCGCAGGTTGGCTACCAAGTTCACTGTCGTGTTTAAATACAATCAGTTTGCGAGCTGCCATTTCGCCTCGTGCGGCAGAACGGTCGTGTTCAAACATAAGTTGCAAGGCTTGCCAAAGTTTTTGCACGTCTTCATCAGAGAATCCTGTTTTTTCAGCAAGTTTGGCAGAGATAAAGCCGTGAACACGATAAAGTGCATAAGGTACAATGTATTTACGCCCCATAGTGCGTTCTTTTTCAAGATCTTTTTCGTTAGTTACCGCCATTCGAGTGATCGACACTTCTAGCGGAATAATCGGATCGATAGACTGGGCGAACGCCAATTGCACAGGGCCTCGCACCTGTCCACTGTTTACTTCTGTGGTCATCACGGCCCCAAAAGTACGAATATCAAAGAAGTTTTTACACATCCAAGCGGTAATTTCTCGGGCTTTGGCTTCCTCTTTTGGTAGTTTTTTCGCTTCCGATTCAATCCCTAATGCCTCATAAGCACGTTTGTTTTGTAAGTTCAGAACACTTTTTTCTTTAACATAGATTTCGTAACCCGCCTCGTTTTCATAGCTCATCTCAATAAAATTGCGGATTTTGCGTTTTAAGCAAACATCGGTGACTAGACCTTTACTGGTTTCAGGATCAAGGCGTGGCATATTTCCTGCATCTGGATCACCGTTTGGGTTGCCGTTGGTGACATCAAAGAAAAAAACAAATTCATAGCGGTTTTGAATAGACATAGTGTTTCCTTAGTTTTCAATAGACTCAGTGGTTTCTTTTTTAGCGAAATAGCTTTGTTTTTGGTGGTAATAGCCAATCGCAAAGCGGCCTTGCTCATCGATACTTAAATGGCGAGGGAAATTTTCCGGCAAGCTGGCAATAATCTCACCTAAATCCTTATCCAGATTAACCGCCATTCCGCCTTTATCTTTTCTCAAGCGAGATAAATGGTGTTTTGCACCGCTTAATAAGCGAGGGAACACCGAAAACGGCACAGCAGACACAGAACCATAATAGCGGTCGGCAATGCCGGCATTTAATTCACCTAACGCTTGGGTTTGGATTCTTTCTAATACGGCAAATAACCTGCCGAGCAAGTAAGCTTGGTTATCGCTTTCTTTATTTAAGCTCATAGGAACTCCTTCTTTAATAAAACCTTTTCTAAATTTTCGTTGTAACACCGCTTTCATCAACGCCACTCGTAAGCCGTTAATATCGCCGTCTGCTCGGATTCGAGTCACCAACTGAGAAAGCAAGCTCATTGGGTATAAATGACCGCTAATAACCGCCCGAGCCATTTCGCCCGCCAAGACAGGAGAAATATTCTCACTTTTACCTAATGAAGCGGTTTGTAATAAAAGTCGCCAAATGGAGGGGGGCGTTTTCCACGCACAAGGCTCAAGGGCGAGATCTTGCCAATGTTCACTAAGATTTTTTGCCAGTTGCCTAAAGGTAGTATCCAGCCAAAAACGTACCGAAATTCGAGCCGCATTCGGAGCAAGCCCCAACACATAAAAACGGGTGTTTTCAGATAATTCTGGGGAAATTTCTGCAAGCGGTCGTCCCTTGCTGATTTTTTGCAATTCATCAAAGATTTTTTGGTTTTCTTGAGCGTCATCAGGTGGGGACATTAAAGCGGAGAAAAAGCCTTCGGCAGCTTCTGCTTGGGTGGTATTATCTGCTTCCGCCCAAAAGACGGTACTCGCATCGCCAATAGTTAAACGATGTTTCTCGGTGCGTAACAAATAATTTAAAGCAGTAGTGTAGGCAAAGGCGGCTTGTTCAGAAACAGGTGCGTTACTGCCTTGTTCCTTGCCAAATGAGGTGAAAGATTCTTTATTAAAAGAGATAATTGAACCGCCCGCACTTTGCCCGCCATAAACGCCTTTAATCGCAGGGTGGAGGCGTGCAATCGGGGCAATTTCGCCACTGATTAAACATAGTCCTTGTTCGCTCTCTTCGCTAACCAGCAAACGCCCCCAAAGGGTTTGAGCGGCTTCTCGCTGATGAATATAACCGCTTGTGCCGACTAATTTAAACACGACATTCGCATCAAGTATTTCGATTGGGCAGATTGATTCGGCAAAGTGTTCTGGTTGCCACTGTTGCAGGAAATTTTTTATCGCCATTAAACCTTCATCATTGGAATCCACAAGCAAATCCAAATGGTACTGTTTAAATGCCTCAAAGGTCTTCTCGGCGAATTTGATAGGTTGATCTTTAGCGGTGGCTTTATCTTGATTGCTTTCCACGCCTAGCACATAAGCGGTTTTATCCCACAGAAAATTGGGCTTAATGCCAGACGTGCGTTTTTCAGGGCGGGGGACACTCATCAATTTCGGTTTGGGTTTCTTGTCAGCGGTTAAATTTGGAATGACATTTACCAAATTTCCCTTTGAATCCAATTCTAGTACCCAACCGATTTTTTCTTCACTAAAACCATAGGAAGGTACCTTGGCTTCGCCTGTTGAACGATCTTCTTGTGCTGCAAGACGGTAATAATAGCGAGTTAAGGCGGAGAGAATCATGATTTCACCTCCTCTGCATAAAATGGTGGCACATCAATCACACCATTTTTCATTTCTGCTCGGAAGAAACGAGGCTGATTGCCGTATTCAAAATCAATATCGTGCAACATCCAGCCTAAATCCCGATCTCGCTCATTTTCTGCAAAAAAACTCTCAGGTAACGGCTCATCGTCATCTATCAAGGCAAAATTTGCAGCAAATTCACGTACACCCATACAAGGCTGTTGGAAACATTGCCCCTTTTTCGCACGGCGTTTAAACATTTCAATATGCTTGGTAACGGTTTCCGCTTCACCTGCCATTTTGGTTAACACGGCGTGAGCTTCGATCACATAACCGACATTTTTCAGCACCGTAGCGGCACGTTGTTGGCGGTCATCCTCAATTACCGTATATAGATCCGCCACTGTTTTACGCTTCATCGCTCCACTAATTTTACTGGCGGAAATTTTACTGCCTAACTCATTACGGCGAACCGACTCAAACTGAATCGGTTTTAGAACATAAATTTTATCAATCACCCAGCGAATCGCCGGCTTCCAATGCACCGCAGCCAAAATCCCCCGTGCCGCAGACGGCGTAATCACATCATAAGACACCCGCTCTACCTTCATTTCAGGACGGGTAAAACAAGCATAATCACCCCAAATATGGAGCTTGATTTTGTTTGGCATAGAATGCTCCTTTTAATTATGTAACACACCTCCCCGAAGGGAGGTGAAATTTCTTTAGCTTATAACTGCTTTGGTTTCAACCCACGCACTCGGTAAAATGCGAAATTATTTAAGAAAGTAAGTGCTTAATAGTTATTTAATAGTATTTCCAATGTCTGTTATCAAAGGCAGGCTTAGTACCTTCCAGTACAGTAACAACTTTCTTATTAATTTCACTATTTTCTATTGCACCTGATTCATAGCTAATTGTGAAATCATTAGAACGGCTGAAATGTGCATAAATAATCTGTTCGGCATCACAAACAACAGCTAAGTTAGGATTATGCGTAACCATAATTATCTGACGTTTTTTCTTTGCTTCCGAAAGCACGGGAACTAGTAGGCGAAATACGGTTTCGTTATCCAGATTCTCCTCAGGTTGGTCAAGAATAATTGGCATTCTTCCTTTGTCTACCAACAAATAAAAAATCAGCAATAATGCTCCACGCTGCCCTGGTGATAATTGCTCAATCTGAGTATCTTGGAAAACCAAAGAATATTTCGACTCAAGAAATTCCAACCCAAATAACAAATCATAAACAGCGTTTGCCGATTGGTCTTTTCTCAGAATATTGGTTATGCCTACTATGTCTGTATTTCCAGCACTAGAAGCAGCTTCAATTTTCTCAAATAAATCTTTAACAAAATTTATTGCTCCCTCTTTACCATTTAAATCATAAGAATCATATAATGATCTAATAACGGCTAGAGACTCATCTTGACCGCGAAACTCTCCTGAGTTTTGTTTAATCAATCCAAATAGCTGATTAGAAATAGCCTCTGAAGAAGCCGATAAGGTAGCTTGGAATTGCAATCTATAATCTTCTCTGATTAATTCGTTATTTTGAATTAGCTCTTGAACAGGTTTAAATAATATCTCTCGAGCTTCACGTTGTGCATTTAACGTATCAAAAATTTCTCCTGATAATTTTAAACGCTTTTCTCGTAATTCATTAAGTTGACTAGGTAATTGTTGAATTTGTGCTATTCTGGTTTCCAATCCTATTTTTGTTTCTGGGGCTGTGGAAGAACCAGTTAACAGAGAAAGTTTTTGTTGCCATTCTCCAAGTTGACGTTGATATGCTTCATATTGCTGTTGTGGCGCATCCAATTGAGCAGTATATGTTTTTTGCTTTTCTAGTAATTGAGCACGCTCTTTTGCAATATTCTCAGTTTCAGTTTTAAGCTCGGATTGTTTTGATGATATTAAGTTACTTTTTCCATTTAATATGGAAGCCTTGATTTCTAAAACAGCAATATCATTCCAAGATAATCCCAACAACATTAAATCGCTATCCGACTCCTGTTTTACCTGTGCAAATGAACGTTCAAGTAAGCGAAGGCGTTCCTGAATATCACGCAATGCCTGCTGCTGCTTGGCTAATTCTGAATTTTCAATAAAAATTTCCTGCAATCGATTTTGCTGTTTTTGCAATTGCTGATTAACTGTAGCAAGCTCACTAGCAATCTGTTTCTGATTTTCATTTAATGTTGCTTCCGGCTGACTAACTGCAACAGGTTTTAACTTTTCGTGCTCTTTAATTTCCTTATTTTTTAATTGGAGTGCTTCCTTTAATTTTTTTAGCTCGATTGGCTGCAGTTGTTCTTCAATCACAACAATTTCTTCATTAACTTTAGCTAAATCTTTTCGGTATTCGCTTAATCTGTTTCTAAGAGATTGTTCTTGTCTCTCAATCAATTGCTCAAAATCAAGCGCACCAAGTCTCATTTCTTCATTAGTATGTGAAAAAATAACCGAGCGAAGCTCTTTTTCAAAAGCATTTGATTTCCCTGAAATATGCTCATTGCACAACTCTTCAAAATATCCTTGTGGAATATAGCGAACTCTTTCAGTCTTCTCTTCAAGAGTCGGCTCATTCAGTAGTCGAGTTTCCTCACTACTATCACACCAAGAGAGAATTCCAGTGAAATTATTTGCTGGTTCCCCTGATTTACCCCAAAATCTATCTTTTTTTAGGAAACTGAAATATTTTGATTGCTTAGAATTACCAAGCATGGCAATCACATCAGCCAATGCACTTTTCCCACTACCTTTATTACCAATAATCGCTGTTAAATCAGGATTTAAAGGGATAGAACACCCGTGCAACCATTGACCTATATTAGGTTTTTGTCCTGTTTTATTAATTTGTATCGAATCAATATAAAAAGTCTTATTAAATTCAATTTCCTGTAATTTAGGTGGTTTTTCTCCAATATAGGAACGTTTTGCAGGTTCTAAAATTGCCTGTTTTAACCCTCTGAAATTAGGTTCAGCTTTAATCCATGTTCTTTTATTAGAAGGGAAATCCCCATAGCCACGTTTATCATTATTCCCAGGCTCACCCACAAAACGATGTGCATCACTACCAGACACTGCTAGACGTGGAATATTTTTTAATGCACGTTGAAAACTATCAAAATACTTAACATTTTTATCTGTAATTTCACCGACAAAAGCCCCTCTCATATCAATATTTCTAGTTTCAAAAATAGGGGAACATTCAAATAATCCCATGACATACGCATAATGTTCAACCCAATCAACCTCAGATACTCCATCATTTGTATCAAAAGGCATAAATCCTATAGCCTGATTATTAGGCACTTTAGAAATTGCTGATTTATATGATTCAGTTATAATTTCAGCTATTGTTGAGCCTGCTTCCAATGCTTTATCATCTTGACTATCAACATCATCCTTTCTAAACCCGTGTTTTTTTAACTTATCGTGATTTGTTTTTCTAGCAAGTTCAATTAACGCTGAATCAGATAATGGTCTATTAATAATAGCAATCTGCAAAGCAGATTTAAAATCTTTCAAATCCTGTTCTTTTATTTCATTTGAAAAGATCACATGTGCGTTAAGCCGTCCATCCATAGGAGCCAATAATCGCAGTTCTATTCCAGGAAAAACCATTTTAGTAAGTTTAGGAGCATTAGGTTCTTTTAAACGCTGTTGTAATTTAAACCATCCATCAAATGTCCAATAATCCATAATGGCAAATACTTTTGGCTCTGCATTATTTAAAGCTGAAATCATTTCATCAATCAACGCATCATCATGGGCTTTTTCTCCATTAAATTTTTCTGTATTCCAATGAAATGATGCGGGAGTATGGATATGTAAATCCCACTGATTCCATACAGAACCGCGTGCTTGTTCTTTTTTGTTCATATTAATTATTCCTTAGTTAAAATTATTTCCTAGTACTTCCATTTATTAAGTTCACGTCCCATAAATGATTATTTTCCAAAATAGTACGAAGTTATTTTTTCTCATATATTAAGTCAGCCTACATCAAAAATCAACTTACAAAGAAGTTAAAATGAATATTCATCTATAAAACCAATTTCTCCGTCTCAAGAAAATCCACATTCCCCCAACTCAACCCTGCCACCTCATCATATAAATCCATTCCAATTAAGCAGTAAAACTGTTTACCTAAGTTGGCTTCATTAATGACTTCAACTCTACCTGCTTTATAAAGTTCGGCTAAAGCTTTTTCTGGTATTTGTACTGTGTAAGGTTGGAGTTTTCTTAAAATACCGCCCACTTGATCCGCATAGCGTAAACGGTCAATAAGGTTTTCGGCTTCTTGGTCGAAAGGGATAATCACCGGAATTAAATGGCTTGTGATCATTCGGAAATCTTCAGCTATTTTTTGGAATGGGAAATTGAGGCTTTGCCCAGCGTCGTGACACGCCTTTAAAATATTTGGCTTATCCAGCTCTTTTCCTTTAGCCTCATAAACCGCTTGGAAATAATGATTGATTGCTTGCGGAGTAAGTAGATCATCTGCGTGAACCTGAACCGTTGAACGCATACAGCCAGAAAGTAAGCCTAGCTCTGGTGGTGCTTTCCACTGTTCTTCAGGTTGGAAAACCCAAACATTGCTTTCTACAGATAAACGTTTCCCCTCTCGGTTGCAACGCCCTGCTGCTTGAGCCACTGAATCTAGTCCTGCTTCAGCTCGCATAACCAGTGGGAAATCGACATCAACACCGGCTTCAATTAAAGAAGTGGCAATCACTCGGCAAGGTAGGTTTTGTTTTAGGCGAAGACGAATTTCAGTCAGCGTTTGTGAGCGGTGTTTAGCACACATTAGCGTGGTGAGGTGATAAGCTCCCTCTAACTGTTTCGCTGAATCATATAACGCTCGGGCGTGACGGCGGTTATTCACGATTATCAGCATTTGTGGGTTATCTGCGAGTTTGCTTTGCAACTCCACATCTGTTTGAATACCGATATGCTTTACCGTAGTACGTTTCAATTTTTCAAAAAGTGCGGTTGGATTAGGGGCAATTTCTCGCACATTTTCAAATCCTTTATAAAAACCGTTCGCTTGATGAATAGCGGGTTGTGTCGCTGTGCAAAGCACTACCGAACATTGATAATTGCGAGCTAATTCATCAATCGCAGCCATAATTGGGCGTAATAAATTCAACGGTAGCATTTGGGCTTCGTCCAAAATAATCACGCTACCGGCGATATTATGCAATTTGCGACAGCGTGAAGAACGGTCGGCAAACAAACTTTCAAAGAATTGCACTGCAGTTGTAACCACAACAGGAGTATCCCAATTTTCTGATGCCAATTTCAGCTTATCTCGGCTTGATTTATCAGGTAGGCTATCGTGATCAAAAGTGCTGTGATGTTCCAATACCGCCTCTGTTCCTAATTCGCCAAAAGCTTTACGAAATTCCGCAGCATTTTGTTCAATAATGCTGGTAAACGGAATCACATAGATAATACGGCGTAAACCATGCTGTTTGGCGTGTTCAAGGGCAAATGCCATCGAGGTAAAAGTTTTGCCACCACTGGTTGGCACAGTCAGAGAAAACAAGCCTGTTTCTTGCGTTGCTTGAGTAACCGCATAATCCAAAATTTCACTCCGCAAGCGGTTTACTTCCGCTTTGCGTTGTGCCTCCTGCGTATTAGGCGTTTGAGTGGCAATCTGCTTCCTAAACTGTGCAATAAATTGATTAAATTGCTGATGGAGTGCGGTTAAATTGGGGTAATTTCCTCGTTCAAGCGGTCTTTTTTCGAGATTGGCATAAAAAGCTTCTGTATCAAGAAAGTCGGCATCGACAAGGCAAGAATAGAGCATTCGGATAAAAAAGGCGTAAGAAAAGAAAGGTTCGTTTTTAGAAGGCTTTAACGGCGGTAAGGGCAATTTTTCAGGCAAATTAAGTTCTTGCTGCCAAATAGCGTCAAGTACCGGTAGATCTTTATGACCATAGCCAAATTGCTCTTGCAAACGTTGTGTAAGTGTAGAACGATTTTTCCCTTCTCCAGAACCATTTGCTAACCCAGCGTGGTGGCCTGCGATACAAAACGCCATCATTTTGCCCAAAGGCCCCCAACGTTCCACTGCAATTTTTGCACCAGCAGTAGAGTGATTTACCCGTTCTCCGCCATGTAAACGCTTTTGGTAACGTTCACTATATTTGCCTAAATCGTGCAATAGCCCCGTGCAGCGAGCAATTTCTTGTGAAGCAAACGGCGCAGCAAATTCGGCGGCAAGCAAGCCAACATTATTGGCGTGGCTGAGTAAAGTTTGCCAATCTGAATGATCTGAAAGCTTCCCCGAATGGGCATAAAAAGACTGAATAGTATGTTCTTCCATTTTTATACCTTCAATATTTCCTTCCTAACACAAGCAATACTACCTCTAACCTTTTATTCTGTATATATCCTAGATAATATTTTCTTAATCTAAATCAAACACAAATTTCACTTGCAAAATTCAAGTAAAATTTGACCGCTTGTAATCATTTTTTCTAAGTTTTGAAATCTGTTCTTTCAGCAGAAATTTCACAAAAAATTTACTTATCTATGGGGATTTTTGCTAGAATGTTGCCATTTTTACGACAAGTTAAAGGTATTATCATGTCAGAACAAACTTTTATTACCGGTAAAGATGCTGCACTTGAAGACAGCATTGCGACCTTTCAGCATNAATGTGTGGTCGGTGCATATTCGTGATGCAGACTGCCCGCAATGTTTTTCTAACGGTAAGGGAGCAAGCAAAAAAGCCGCTCTTGCCTCTGCATTAGGTGAGTATTTTGAGCGTTTATCTACCAACTATTTCTGGGCGGATTTTTATTTAGGTCAAGAGATTGCTAATAGTGAATTTGTGCATTATCCAACCGAAAAATGGTTTCCGATTGATGATGAAGCCATTCCACCAATGGAGATGATGGACGAGTTTTTATGGGAATATTTTGATCCGAATGGTGAAATCACGCCGGAATTATTGGCTGATTTACAATCAGGAAATTATGATCGTGGAATTGTTACTCTACCTTACGTTCGCCAATCTGACAATGAAACGGTTTACATTCCGCAAAGTATTATCGGTAACTTATTCGTTTCAAACGGAATGTCCGCAGGTAACACAAAAAATGAAGCTCGTGTACAAGGTTTATCAGAAATATTCGAGCGTTTTGTGAAACACCGTATTATCACTGAGGCGATCAGCTTGCCTGAAATTCCGCAAAGTGTGATTGACGGTTATCCGACAATCAAAGCCTCTATCGAGAAACTAGAGCAAGAAGACTTCCCGATTTTATGCTATGACGCTTCATTAGGCGGAGAATTTCCAGTTATT
>NZ_JBGTYX010000014.1:10294-49970 GCF_041807785.1 Mannheimia sp. E30BD | reverse complement strand
TTTTGAGCTATATTTGAAAGAATGCGAATGGCGTTTTAATCACAGTGACTTAAAATCTCAAATATTCCTTTTAAAACAATTGGTTAAAGGGGGTTTAGATTAGTTATCTAGGACAGCCCCTAAAATAAATCAGATTGTTCGGATGAAGGTAGCTGGAGAGAAATGAATTAACATTCCACCGACGAGGTAAACTCTTTCAGGTGCAACTAAGTTGCGAGGACTGTTACTGGACGAACCCTTGGAGAGAGCTGAAATATCAGCCGCCGAAGGCGAAAATGCAACAATGCGTGAAACGCTCAGGCAAAAGGACAGGGGAGAAAAGCAAGATGTAATGTAATAAAATCAAACCACGCTGTGATTTTTGCCTTTGCAAAATATCACCGTTTTTTGACCGTTTGTTTCGGTCATTCCATCATTTCTTTTCTTTCCTTGTAAGTAGTTTTTACGAGGAACACACTATGTCAATCGACCAACTTTTAAACTCTATCAATAATTTCGTTTGGGGTCCACCGTTACTGATTTTAATCTCCGGTGTCGGTATCTATTTCACCTTACGCCTCAAATTACTGCAATTTGTTCACCTACCAAGAGCATTTAGCTATATCTTTAAAAAAGAGAAAGGCGAAAACCAAAGTGGGGATATTTCCGCTTTTGGAGCATTAGCTACTGCACTGGCGGCGACTATCGGCACTGGGAATATCGTGGGTGTCGCCACCGCTATTCAAGCCGGTGGCCCGGGTGCATTGTTCTGGATGTGGCTCATCGCCCTATTCGGTATGGCAACTAAATATGCCGAAGGCTTGCTTGCAATTAAATATCGTACTAAAGATAAAGCAGGCTTTGTTGCCGGCGGACCAATGTACTATATCGAATTAGGTATGGGTAAAAAATGGCGTTGGCTCGCTAAAGCCTTTGCTTTTTTCGGGGTATTAGTGGCGTTACTCGGTATTGGCACTTTCCCACAAGTAAATGGCATTACGCACGCCTTAGAAAGTACCTTCGATGTGCCAATTCTCCTTAGTGCTATTATTTTAACGCTAATTGTAACTGCAATTATTCTTGGCGGTGTAAAACGTATTTCTAAAATTGCAACCATTGTTGTGCCGTTTATGGCTATCGCTTATGTTGTTGCCTCGCTGTGTGTGATTATTCTCAACGCCGAAAAAGTACCACAAGCTATCGTTACTATTGTTCACGCAGCCTTTAATCCGCAAGCTGCATTAGGTGGTGCATTTGGTTTTACGGTAATGCAAGCCATTCAGCTGGGTGTAGCACGCGGTATTTTCTCGAATGAATCAGGCTTAGGCTCAGCCCCGATTGCCGCCGCCGCTGCTCAAATCAAAGAACCTGTGAGACAGGGCTTAATTTCAATGACAGGCACATTTTTAGATACTATCATTGTTTGTACAATGACAGGCTTGGTTATTATTATTTCAGGTGCTTGGACAGGTGATATTAAAGGTGCAGCTCTCACTACAACTGCCTTTACTCAAGGCTTAGACAGCTCATTTGGTGCAATTATTGTAACAGTTGGCTTAGTTTTCTTCGCATTCACTACTATTTTAGGCTGGTGCTACTATGGAGAACGCTGTTTTGTCTATTTAACACGTGGACGAACCCAATATATCAAGCTCTATCGCATTTTATTTATTGCGTTAATTACCGCTGCCCCATTTTTACAACTCGACACCATCTGGACAATTGCCGATATTGTAAACGGTTTAATGGCATTTCCAAATCTCATTGCAATTATTGCTCTACGCAAAGTAATTATTAGCGAAACCAAAGATTTCTTTGCTCGCCTTAAAAAAGGCGAAACAGAATAAAAACTGATAGAATATAGGGCAATTTAGCCCTATATTTTTATTTATGAAATTTTTATACACCTTTATTTTTTGCCTATTGTTTTCAATTAGTTATGCAAATGAGCGACAAATCAATTGCAAAGTGGTGGGAATTAGCGATGGCGATACCTTAAGTTGCTTAGTAAACAAAGCACCGCTCAAAGTGAGATTGATACATATTGATGCACCTGAACAATTCCAGCCTTATGGAAATAGAGCTAAACAAGCTCTGGCTCAGTTAGTGTTTAAACAAAACGTTACTGCCGTGATTTCAGGATACGATCGCTATCAACGCTTACTTGCTACCCTCTATTTAAACGGTAAAAACATCAACTTAGCCTTAGTAGAAAACGGTATGGCGTGGGCTTATACCACAAAGCGAGAGTACATTGAGGCACAAAATCAAGCACAGCGAGCTAAAATCGGCTTATGGCAGGACAAATTCCCGATTAACCCGAGCCAATGGCGAAAAACACGCGCCTCAACCTTACCACAAGCGGTCAAAAAACCGGAAAATATTGCAAATCCACCACAAGCAATTAACTGCAAAATTAAATTAAGCTGCAGCCAAATCGGCAATTACGAACAAGCAAAACACTACTTTCAACAATGCGGTTGGAAAGCGTTAGATGGTAATAATGACGGCATTCCGTGTAATAAACTGTATCGGAAAGCTCAGCAAAATAGATATTAATTTAACATTCATTCAAAGAAATAATTCTATCTGCTGATTGAATTGTAGATTGTCTATGAGCAATAATAATTCTTGTTATATTCATTTGTGAAATCGCTTGATTAACAAACTTCTCATTTTCTTCATCTAAATGGCTGGTTGCCTCGTCCATCAAGAGAATTTTAGGCTTTTTATATAAAGCTCTAGCAATAAATAATCGTTGTCTTTGTCCACCAGACAAATTATTTCCTAATTCGCCTAATAAGGTTTCATAATTCATCGGCATTGCCATAATGTCATTGTGAATATTCGCAAGTTTGCTACATTCGATAGCCCATTCTCGATCATAATTACTTTCAAAACTAACAATATTCTCTAAAATGGAACCGGAAAAGAATTTATCTTCCTGTAATACACAAGCAATCTGGGCTCGATATTGACTTAACCCTAATTGATAAATATCAATGCCGTTAAAATACACAGAACCTGAGGTTGGTTTTAATAAACCTGCAATTAATTTTAATAACGTTGTTTTGCCATAACCTGATGGTGCGGTAATAGCAACACTTTCCCCACTTCTGATCACTAAATTGACATTTTCAAGCACATTTTTAGAAAAAGGATCGTATTTGAAACAAAGGTTTTTAACTTCTATATCTGTTTGGCTATGTTCAAATCTGAGTTCTTGATATTTACTTTCATCTTCAACTTCATTTAAAGCAATGTCTGCAATCCGCTCTCTATGTAATGAAAGAATTTTTAGGCTAAAAATAATATCAATTAAATTCCCCATTCGTGAAGAGAAAAAGCCTCGATAGGCATTAAAAGCGACAAACATTCCTAATGTCATCACATTTTCAATCACCATTGTCGCCCCAATCCAAAGAATTAAAATCTGTTCGATGGTAGAAATAAAGGTATGGATACCGGAAAACAGCATATCAAATTTAGTTACCTTAATTGATGTGTTAAAAGCATCCGCATTGAGCGACATCCACTGTTCTTGTCGTTTATTTTCCAATCCTAATGATTTTAACGTTGTAATACCATATAAAGTTTCCATAAAATGCGAATGGGCTTTTGCTCCTTTAATAATCTGCTCTTCATTCAGTTGACGATAAACTAAATAAGTAACCATTCGAAGAATAAAATAGATAAAGGAAAAAGCTAATACTATCCAAAAGAGCCAACCGCCATATAACACTATCATAATAATTAAACTGATGATCATAATCGTATCAATAATCGTGGTAATAATGCTTGAAGTTAAAGTTTTCTGAATGGTTTTTAATGAACTAAATCGGGAATGAATATCCCCTACTTGACGTTTTTCAAAGAAATCAAGCGGTAATTTTAAGAGATGAGAAAAGAAACTGGCTGTCCATTGAAAATCAATTAAATAATTCATTTTCAAGGAAACCCAAGCCCTAAACATACCAACCGTTGTACGGAAAAGGGTAAATAAAAATAGCCCAATACAGATAATTAAAAGTAATGATTGATCTTTCGCTTGCATAACGTGATCCATCACTAACTGTGTTCCAATTGGCATCAATAAGGCAATGAGTTCAATGAGCATTGAAAGGGCAAAAATTTTCACTAATGCACCTTTTATGCCAGAAATATGCTTTAAGGTTTCATACAAACTAATGGTATTTTCATTGTTGCTTTTCTCAAATTTAACTTCAGACCAAGCTTCTAAAGCGACTCCGGTAAAATGGTTGGAAAATTCCGCACGGGATAATTTACGTTTACCGAAAGCAGGATCGTGGATAATAAACTGTTTTTCACTTGCGTGAGTTAATACCACAAAATGATTAAAATCCCAATGAAGAATACAAGGCAGACGAAGTTGTGGTACTTCATCTAACTCTAGAGAAAGAGGGCGAGTTATTAAACCACTGTCATTTGCAATAGAAATTAAAGTATGTAGCGTTACTCCACGAGAGGAAGTGCCATATTGACTTCGTAATTCAAATAAATTGGTGTCTTTATCGTAATAGCCCAACATCATCGCTAAACAGGCTAAGCCACATTCAGCTGTTTCAGTCTGCAAAATAACAGGTATTCTTCTCCGAAAATCAAATTTTAACTGCTCAATTCCTGTCATTATTGCTCCATATTTTTGCGTAATTGATACATAGGGAAAAATATCCACTCATATAGTTTACGTTTTTCTAAAAATAACGTGGCTTCGGCTTTCATTCCACTCATAAAATAAAGGGAGGTATCATTATATTTTACGTTTTGATCGGCAAGCTCAATCAGAATTTTATAAAGCGGAATGCCTTGCTCTAAATTTGCTGGTAGATTTTTATAAAAACTAAGTTCTTGCAAAGAAGCTGGTAAGGTTGAAATTGACGTAATCTTGCCCTTAAACTGCCCGAATTTTTCAAACGGAAAAGCCTCATAGCGAATATTCACCTCATCACCTTGTTTAATAAATGAAATGGCACTATTCGGTACCCACATCACTAGCTGATAATTTCCTTTATTCTGTGGCAGAATTTGTGCAAGCGGGTCATTCTCTTTAATAATTTGCCCAACGGTAACGCTAATGCTTTCAATTTTTCCGTCTAAAGAGGCATTAACAATAATATCTGAAACAGATTCAAATTCCATTAAACGAATGTTTAAATCGCTTTTTTGCATTTCATAGCGAATAATCTGATTATTAAATTCGGTTTTACGGGTTTCAATTTCATTTTCCAAGCTAAGTTGAGTGGATTTTAATTGAATTAATTCTTGCTTTAGCTCATTAAACAGTGATTTTTGTTGGAAATATCGGCTTTTCTGAATATTCACTTCATCATAGCTAGAATGCCCTACTTTTAATAATTTCTCATAACGCTTTACTAAATCCGCATAGTCATTCATCGTTTTTTCAACTTCAACTAAATAAGCCTGCTTATCTTGATAAATTTTCTGATTATTTTTAATCTGCTTTTCAAGGCTATTGATAGTCTCTAACTTATTCTTATGTAAAGCAGAGATCGCTTGTTCTGTCGCTTGAATTTGTGACTTCAGGGAAAGAATAGAATTGACATTAATATTTCCACTATGCGTAATTCTATCTAACGTAATTTTAAATAGCGGATCGCCCTTTTTCACCTGTTGATGAGGCTGAATATAATTTTCGGATATATAGCCGGATTTAGGAGCAGAAAGGATAATTGGATGAGCTTGCATTACTAACTCACCAACAACAGTTTCACGGCGGGTATAACTGCCAAAAACAATAAATAAAATAAATGCAGCAAAAATAAAGAAAGAAATGAAAAAGACAAACCAAGCAGGAATTCTGCTAAATAGTACCGCAGTGCTTTTCCATTTCTGATAATTTAAGGCTTCTTGTCTAAACATAAAATAAATTACTTCACAAATTTTCTTATGAGTAGATAAACAATTAAGTTAGAAGCAATAAGCATAGTTGTTTTCAAACCCTCATCAGGAAATAATTTAGAAACTATGTAACTAGCAAGTAATAAAGCACAGAAAAGTACTAGATTGAATTTCATTTGACCTACCATGGTTGTTCATTCTTAATGTAGTCTAACAAAATACTATCATCTCCGAGTGGAGGAAGATAGTTAGTAGCTATTGCAGTATCTATAAACTTTCCTATCTCATTTCCAATATAAGCACCTGCAACAGCACCTATTGGACTTGCCATTCCTCCTATGGCTGTACCAATACGCTGTCCAATTAAAGTTCCAGCAGCATTGCCGATAACTTGAGCAGTATCTGATTTCTCATTACTCAATTCCTCATTACAAATAGGGCAATCATTAGCTCCTATCCATCCACTACCACCAGAAACATGCTGTAAACAGCAGCTATTTGTAAGTTCTTTCATAACTTTTCTCCTATAAAAATAGTGATTGATATGTACCTAGTATATAGGCACACAGATAATCTTATTTAAATGATCATCATTGTCAATTACAAGTTATTAATTTATTGTAAAAATGTGATATATTTCACAAAATAAGTGGCTAGAATTGAAAAATAGTAATATGAATCAAGAAGGCTTTGAAGAAAGATATGAGATAAAAATATATGGAATAAGAAAATATAGCTGGATTTTGGTGCAAAAAGGATAATTAGCTAAACATAGATCACCTAATTAATCCACGACAGTTGCATATCGAGTATAGCTAACTAATACAATAATAAATACAGTAAAAATAAAGAAAGAAATGGAGAAAACTAACCAAGCAGGAATTCTGCTAAAAAGCACTGCTGTACTTTTCCATTTCTTATAATCTAAGGCTTCTTGTCGGAACATATTAAAAAATCTTTATGTTGAGTCTTTTTCTAAAAACTAGTACATAAAGGAATGCTATTATGGAAACAATAAGCCATTTCTCTATTCCATTTATATTGAAATATATATCTAACAAAACAGATATAGTTGGAATTAGGATTATCCAAATAGCCAAAATCAATATATTAATGAGATTTCTTATATTCATAGTATATGCTACTTATACGGATTGATTAGATTACTTGACGGAACATCATAATCTGGATGCCTTGCACTCTCTGGATTATCATATATTGTTCCAGCAATAAATCCACCAAAATCAGCCCCTCCATTGCCAGCAAGAATTGATACTCCTAATCCTGCACCTGTTGCAGCACTAACCGCAGTTCCTGCAGCTCCGCCTATCCAAGATCCTATTCTAACTACTGTTTCTCTTGAAATTCGATCTTCTCCTCCCATTGTCCATTACAACCTGGGCAGTTAGGATCATAATCATACCCAGAATAACCACCAGAAACGTGATGTAAACAGCAAGTATTTGTAATCTCTCTCATAACTTTTCTCCTAAAAAGGTTGATAGTATGTATTTATGGATACAATAAATACACCACAAAAATAAACCAAATAAAAATAATTATCAATATAATTTGAATATTTTTCTAAATTTGTGATCTTGTTCACATTTTTGATGGAATAAAATAGCCCCAATATGCTGATAACCTTGTTCAAATAAGCGGTTAATTTAGTACTAAAATTTACAAAAGACTCATCATAATTAACCAGTTTGTCACTTATGTTATACAGTAGTTTGGCTAGCAAAGAGTAACCTAATAAGTTGAAATATAGCCCGATTTAGGAGCAGAGAGCAAAATAGGATGAGATTGCATTACCAACTCACCCATAACCACTTCACGGAGGGTATAACTGCCAAAAACAATAAATAAAATAAATGCAGCAACAATAAAGAAATGGAAAAGACAGACCAAGCAGGAATTCTGCTAAATAGTACCGCAGTGCTTTTCCATTTTTTTGACTGATATGCAATAGCTTCTTTTCTGAACATATAATACCAATTTATACAACTACATTAGCACTCTTATTTCTATATACATAAAGATATAATTTTATAAAAATATAAAGTTAATAAAATAATCATATTAAAAAGTCAAACACTACCAGTCTAAAAAATATATCACAATCGTTTTTCAAGAAAATAATAGACAATCAGAAAGAAAAAAAACACAATATCATAAATAGCCACACCACACTCGAATGGTAACAATGGATAAACAAATCGTTTAATCATAAAATAAATAAACGCAATATAAATCACAGTAACAAATCTCATAAAACACCCGCAATAAAATTTAGTTACATAAATTAATGAATCTTACATCCATGCAGACAAGATATATTATTCAATGATTGCCACTTATGAAATAAGGCTTATTCTCTCTTAAACATCTATTATACTCTATTCTTTTCCTAACAGAATCTTTTGCCTTTCCACTTCCATAGGAAAAATAATAACATTCACCATCCTTTTTCTCATATTCTTGATAGTTAACACAAGCAGATAACATTATTAAAGGTAATAACGCCCTAAGAATCAATAATAACATCCCATTCACTTATAACCTATATTTATAATTAAAAATAGAGAACAAATAGCTTAACCTAATAAATTATTTTAATATTAGCCTCTATTAGAGGCTAACAAAATAACCATATATGTAAATTCCCACACATTTAACTTAATCTTAGCACACCAATATAAGATAACTGCCAAATAAGCTGGGAAATCTTCTCTCTTTTATCTTCTGATACTTTTTCTAAAATATCATTTAATGAAACTTCCGAACCCTGTTTAAGAGATTTAATAACATCTCCAAACTCTTCGTCAAGAGAAATACTATATCCATTTGAAATTATCTTATTTTCATAACCAAAGTAGTGATTTTTGGTTTTAAATGAAATTTTTTGATTTTCCGAAATAGAATTATATTGATAATTTCCTAAAGTTTCCAAATTAAGTGGCTTTTCAATCCGCTTCTGATCATAAAAATTCTCTATAAATTTGCGATAATTCTCTTTATCTTTAATATATTCTGCTGTTTGTTCTGCCAACTGTGCTATCAACTCTTTATCTGACTCATAATGCGATAAAGAAGCTCGGGCAATTTCTTTCTCAACCATATTTTGAGATACCCAAGTCAGATAGTTATGAGTATAAGCAGGAAAAATTCCTACAGCTAAATGCACAGTTTCTTCCCCAACAGGAATAGGATCGTGCCACCAGCCACGAGGTAAATAAAGAACATCTCCAGCTTCTAATACAATATCCATATATACATCATCAAGATTAGGAGCATATTCAGGCATATCTTTACTACGATGCATAAACAATGGTTTTTTAAATGTTGGAGTGTGAATAATCCAACGCTTTTTACCCTGCATTTGAACTGCAAAAATATCACGACTATCCCAATGGCTTTTAAAAGATCTTTGAGTATTAAACGCAATATATAAACTTGAAAAAATATGACAGCCTGTAAATTGAGCTATCTCTTGAGAGAAGCAATCAACACTTGGTTCATTTACAATACCATTTGCGACTAATGTTGCTCCATCTCTTAAAAAACTATATAAATTTTCCTCTTGAAATTTATAACGAATAGTACCTAGATCATTATATTCTTCTAAATAATCTTTCTTAGGTACTCTTTTGCCTTTATACATTACTTTAATTGCATCTTCAGAAAGTAAATTACAACGAGGTAATACTTCATTTATCGCTTTCCAAGAAAGTAAATCTTTCTGAGATATTGCTCCTTTCATTAAAAGTGGTTTTTTCTCAAAATAATTTTCACGAAATTCTTGATAAGAAATTGGAAATTGAATTTTCATAATATACTCTCTTATTGATAATCACATCCATCACCATAATCCGAACCTGATTGATTGCAACTCGCCTTTATACCAATACTATTTTTGATACCTTGAGAAGTACTTTTATACAAGCCCTCCCCCATACCACCACCTAAAGCAGATAAGGTTGACACTGTCACCGCACCAGCTTTCATTGTTGCTCCAATACCGCCACCAATAGCCCCACCTATAGCTGATGCTCCCAAACTCTCCCAAGTCATTTTTTCCCCAGAAATCATACTATTCCCAACATAATATGCAGCTCCAGCAACAGCTCCTACAATAACAGGTGCAAAGCCTGCCGAAACAAATTGGCAATCCTCAATTTTTAACTCTTTCATAAGAGATATTCCTCTATAATGTTTATAATTACAACAAATACTATTAGAACTATAGCCTCAATAACATCTTGTACATTTTTATTTTTTACAATCTTCTTTACAAGAAGAATAGACACAATTCTTGATAATATGAATGGGATAATCAATATAAGTAATATTTTTTCAAAAATCATATTTATCTAGCCGTATAAACTAAAATACTAGTGGTAGGGTGGTATAATTTAGTTCCCAGTATGATGTAATGCCTGTACCATCCCACCACAAAGGGGCTATGCCTCCATATATTATTTCACAATCCTTAATACTAAGATCTTTCATTTTCTCTCCTCTTATTTATTTTTAAATAAAATAGCTCTTATATGTCCCAAGTAAAATTATTATAAATAAATATATTATTATTTGGCATTTGTCATTTTTTTCCTTACTCATATCTAACTTACTAAGCAACAGTACATCTACAACTTTCACAAAAATAACAGGCAATACTATAACTAATATCAAAATAGAAAAATCCACCATACTCTCTCCATTAAAGTATTTCAACCTACTTTATACATTACTTTAATTGCATCTTCAGAAAGTAAATCTTGCTGATCTATAGCACCTTTCATTATATTTTTCCTAAAACCAATATATTCCATACATGATAACGATAATAAAAATACAAATAATTATCAACAATATTTGTGATAATTTTGTTAAAATTGTGAACCACATCACATTTTTAAGAAGTAAAATCTCTATCAGGAAACTTAATATTTGCACTTATCTCACTATCTCAAATATTTCTTTTATAATAAATCCACCTATTACACCATTGCTTATAAGGAAAATTTAATGCTCAACGCCCAATTTCGCTCCCATTTTCCCTTTTTTACCCAAGCTGACGGCTGGACCTATTTAGATTCTGCTGCCACCACGCTGAAACCTAATGTGCTGATTCAAACAACAAGTGATTTTTACGCCTCTGCCGGTTCGGTGCATCGTAGTCAGTATGATTTACCACAAACCGAGCAATATGAATTAGCTCGTGATTTAGTTGCTAAACGCTTTAAGGTGGAAGCCCGTGACGCGGTAATTTGGACGAGCGGCACAACCCAAAGTATTAATACTGTAGCTTATGGCTTGGAGCATCAAATTGCAGCAGGCGATGAAATTGTAATTTCAGTGGCGGAACATCACGCTAATTTTATTCCTTGGCAGCAGTTGGCAGAACGTACAGGGGCAAAACTCGTGGTGTTGCCACTTAATGATAAGTATGAAATTGAGCTTGAATCCCTTAAAAATGCGTTATCGGAAAAAACAAAAATTGTTGCATTTAATTTAGTTTCTAACGTAACAGGGGTTCGCCAGCCAGCGGAACAAATAATCCCGCTTATCCGCCAATCTTGCTCTGCTAAAATTGTGTTAGATATTGCTCAAGCAGTTTGCTCAGAGCAAGTGGACGTTCAGAAATTAGATGCAGATTTCTACGCTTTTTCCGCCCATAAAATGTATGGTCCAAACGGTGTGGGCGTACTGACTGGCAAATTGCAAAGTTTGGAGCAAATTCGACCGCTTGTATTTGGCGGCAAAATGCTGAAAAACATTACGGAAAGTAAATTAACTGTGGCAGAGTTACCTTACCGCTTGGAAGCCGGCACGCCAAATATCGCCGGCATTATCGGCTTTGGGCAAGTATTGGCTTGGCTCGAAAAATGGGATTTTGTCGATCTTAATCGTCAACTTTATGACTTGGCTGAATACACCCGCAAGCGGTTAAATTCTTATCAAAATTTACAAATTATCGGGCAACAAAATACACCGACTATTAGTTTTGTGGTGAAAAATCAGCACCCCGCCGATATTGCCGCTTTCTTAACCCAAAGTAAAATTGCGATCCGCCAAGGAGAGCATTGTGCCAAGCCTTATTTACGCTATCTGGAGGAAGTTGGCACAATTCGCCTTTCGCTTGCCCATTACAATACCCAACAAGATGTTGAGCATTTTTTCAACGCCTTAGATTTTGCCCTTGAAATTTTGTACGAAAGCTAAACTAAATCAAAAAATACACATTTTTTAGTAGAACGAAAAGGCTGAATATTGTAATCTTTACACCAGTTTCAATCTTAACTTTAATTTATCAACAAGGTGTTTTTAAATGAGTAAAAAAATCAAAAAAATCGCGGTATTAACCAGTGGTGGCGATGCTCCAGGAATGAACGCGGCAATCCGTGGTGTGGTGCGTACAGCATTAAATGAAGGCTTAGATGTGTGTGGTATTCAAGACGGTTACTATGGACTTTATCACGATAAAGTGATCCCGCTTGATCGCCGTTCTGTGTCTGAAACCATCAACCGTGGTGGCACATTCTTAGGCTCAGCCCGTTTCCCTGAATTTAAAAGACCGGAAGTGCGTAAAAAATGCGTAGAAACCTTGAAGAAATATGATATTGATGCGTTAGTGGTAATTGGCGGTGACGGCTCTTATATGGGCGCAAAATTATTAACCGAAGAATTTGGCTACCCTTGTATCGGTATTCCAGGTACGATTGATAATGATATTGTGGGAACAGACTACACCATCGGCTATCAAACTGCACTTGAAACCGCATTAGATGCGATTGACCGCCTGCGTGATACTTCAAGTTCGCACCAACGTATTTCAATTGTGGAAATTATGGGTCGCCACTGCGGTGATTTAACCCTAAGTGCTGCTCTTGCAGGTGGCTGCGAATATGTGATCGTACCGGAAAAAGGCTTAGATAAAGAAGCGTTAATGCGAAGCATCGAAGAAGGTTTCCATAAAGGTAAACGCCATTCGATTATTGCAATTACCGAATTGATGACCGATGTTCACGCATTAGCGAAAGAAATTGAAGCACGTTTCGGCAATGAAACCCGTGCAACTGTGTTAGGTCACACCCAACGTGGTGGTGCACCTTGTGCCTTCGACCGTATTTTAGCCTCTCGTATGGGCGTTTACGCGGTGGAATTATTATTACAAGGTTTTGGCGGACACTGTGTCGGTATTCAAAACGAGCAGTTAGTTCATCACGATATTATTGATGCAATTAATAATATGCGTCGTCCGTTTAAAGAAGAATTATACGAGACCTCTAGAAAATTATTCTAGGATTTCTTAAAATTTAAAGGCGACTAAAATAGTCGCCTTTTTATTTTCACCTAATAAGGAAATCGAATGTTCAAAGAAAAACCTGTTATTTCCAACCAGCACGGTGCATTAGCAATGGCAATGCTGCCTTTTCTGTATGCTGTCATTAAAACTGGCTTTACGCCTTTACATATTTTCTTTGGACTTTCTTGGCTATTCCTCTACTTTTTCTCTTATCCTTTTCTCTCTTTATTTAGTAAAAAACCAACCGAACGCAATAAAAAATGGGCAAAAATTTACTTCGCTTTAAGCCTGCTCTTTGCTCTGCCTGTTATTTATAGCCTGCCTGCTATTTTGCAATTTTTAGTGATAATTCTACCGCTTGGGTTAATTCAAATTTTCTTTGCTAAGCAAAAAGATGAGCGAAATTTGTGGAATGATATTGCAGGGATTTTAACTTTTGGAGTAATGGGAATGGCAGCTTATTATGTTGTTACAAAACAATATAATATGGAGATTTTACTCCACCCAACCTTGTTTTTTATTGCGACTACATTCTATGTAAAAAGTATGGTGCGAGAGCGTAAAAACCCCGTTTATATGGAACTTAGCATTGCAACACACTTATTATTGGCTTTCGCTTATAGTCTAAGCTCAATGCAAGCGGTCTTCTTTGCTTATTTAATTGCAGCTGGTCGTGCAATTATTGTGCCAAGTTTAGGCTTAAACGTAAAACAGATTGGGATGCTAGAATTTCCTGTTATTTTGATTTTTTTAATTGCATTAGTCTTATAAATTTCTGATAACAAAAAACCTCTGAGGTTATCAGAGGTTTTTAATTATTCTTATTGTGCTGCTTGTTGGATTTTATCGCCAGCTTTCTCAACGTCCTTGCCTACGCCATCAACCGTGTTACATGCTGTTAAGAAAGTTGCACTTGCTAAAATTGCTAATACTAATTTTTTCATAAAACGCTCCTTATTTTTTTGTTTGTTATGAAAACAACCCCAATATAACAACTCTAAATTATAAATGCAACACCTTAAATTAATAATCTAATTCATCTTTATAAAGTTCATAATCCTCTTTTAATGCTTGAATGAGTTCTACAAAATCCTCTGGTAGTGGGGCGTGCCATTCCATCAACTCGCCTGTAATTGGGTGTTCTAAACGTAACATAATGGCGTGTAATGCTTGGCGTTGAAAACCACGCAATACAGCTAAAAATTCCTCGCTTGCCCCTTTTGGTGGGCGAGGTCTACCACCATAAAGTTGATCACCTAATAATGGGTGGGCAATATGTGCCATATGTACACGAATTTGGTGGGTTCGTCCCGTTTCTAAACGCAAACGTAAACGTGTGTAGTTACGAAAACGCTCCATAATACGATAATGGGTAACTGCCGGTTTTCCCATTGGGTGAACAGCCATTGCAGTACGCTTAGTCGGGTGGCGAGCCATTGGCTCATCTACTTTACCTCCTTGCGTCATAATACCACTTGCTACTGCCTCATACTCACGTGTAATACGGCGTTTTTGCAATGCTGTTACTAAATGCGTTTGGGCTGGAATATTTTTCGCCACCACCATTAAACCTGTTGTATCTTTATCTAAACGATGCACAATGCCGGCTCTTGGCACTTCTGCAATCGGTGGATAATAATGTAACAAAGCATTTAGTATCGTACCATCTGGATTACCAGCCCCTGGGTGAACCACTAAATCTTTCGGTTTGTTGATAACAATAATATCGTCATCTTCATACACGATATTGAGTGGAATATCTTGCGGTTCAAAACGAATTTCTTCCTCAATTTCAGCGGTAATTTCAACACTTTCACCGCCAAATACTTTTTCTCTCGCTTTGTTCACAATATTACCGTTGACTTTGACTAAATCATTTTCAATCCAGACTTTAATGCGTGAACGTGAATAGTCAGGGAAAAGTTGTGCGAGCGCTTGGTCTAAGCGAGCCCCTAATAAATCAGCAGTAATTTCTGCGGTTAAAATTTTTTGTTGAGTAGTCATTAAAATATAAATCCTAATTAGTCATTTGCTTACTTGCGTGATGTTATATAAAATAGCACGATGAACTTCACAAGTTATTCTTAGTCTGACGATATTGTACATTAACTTTTGGTCTCAGACACTTTTTATAGGTAAAACATATGCGTAAATTTAAAACTCTTGCCACATTAGTATTAGCAGGGCTTGTTGTAGGTTGTTCAAGTTCTAATAAAGATATCGAAGAATCAAACGCTCAAGACCTTTATAGCAAAGGGCAAACCTATTTACAAGACGGCGATTATAACTCTGCTATTCGTTACTTAGAGGGTGTAGGTACTAAGGGTGGGCAATATACTGGTTTAGGTGAACAAACCCAACTAAGTTTAATTTATGCACAATATAAAGTTGGTGAATATTATAAAGCATTAGACGCCGCAGAACGTTTTGCTCGTTCTTACCCAAATGCTGCGAATATGGATTATGTATTCTATCTTGCTGGTCTTTCAAACGCACGCTTAGGTGATAATTTTATTCAAGATTTCTTCGGCGTAAATCGTGCTTTTCGTGC
Organism: Mannheimia sp. E30BD; assembly: GCF_041807785.1. Lineage (NCBI taxonomy): Bacteria > Pseudomonadati > Pseudomonadota > Gammaproteobacteria > Pasteurellales > Pasteurellaceae > Mannheimia > Mannheimia sp. E30BD. The sequence continues at coordinate 34,248 of NZ_JBGTYX010000014.1, read as the reverse complement.
GGTGGATAATGTACGTAATGCTTACGGTAACTTCCAAACTATCGTTCAGCACTATCCACAAAGCCAATATGCTCAAGATGCACAAAACTGGATGAATTACTTATTCAACCGCTTAGCAGAACACGAATTATCGATTGTTAAATTCTATGATGATCGTAACGCTTATGTTGCAGTGGTAAACCGTATTGAAGAAATGTTACGTTTCTACCCTAATACTGAAGCAACAAAAGCAGCTCTTCCATATTTAAAAGAAGCGTATAAACAAATGGGTATTCAAGATGCCGAGCAAAAAACAGATGCCTTAATTCAAGAATACGAAAATAAAACCTTACCAAACCCGTCAAAACCGAAATACGGCGAGCAGTTCTAAACACATAGAAACGAAAAATGGGGGGCGATTTCGCCCCTTTTGGCTTTTACTTATTTAAGGATATTATGCGAATTTTAGGCATTGAAACCTCTTGCGATGAAACTGGCGTTGCCATTTATGATGAAGAAAAAGGCTTAGTGGCAAACCAACTCTACAGCCAAATTGATATGCACGCTGATTACGGTGGCGTTGTACCAGAGCTCGCCTCTCGTGATCATATCCGTAAAACACTACCTCTAATCCAAGAAGCCTTAAAAGAAGCCAATTTAAAGCCTTCAGACATTGATGGAATTGCTTATACCTCAGGGCCGGGCTTAGTTGGAGCATTATTAGTCGGTTCAACCATTGCTCGCTCTTTAGCTTATGCGTGGAATGTACCTGCTCTCGGTGTTCATCATATGGAAGGTCATCTACTCGCTCCAATGCTGGAAGAAAACGCTCCTGAATTTCCATTTGTTGCATTACTGATTTCTGGCGGGCATACTCAATTAGTCAAAGTTGATGGCGTAGGTCAATACGAACTATTAGGCGAATCAATCGATGATGCCGCAGGAGAAGCCTTTGATAAAACAGGTAAGTTACTTGGTTTAGACTACCCTGCTGGTGTTGCGATGTCAAAACTGGCAGAATCTGGCACACCTAATCGCTTCAAATTTCCTCGACCAATGACAGATAGACCAGGCTTAGATTTCAGCTTTTCAGGCTTAAAAACTTTCGCTGCTAACACTATTAAAGCGAATGCTAATGAAAATGGGGAAATTGACGAACAAACTCGTTGCGACATTGCTCACGCATTCCAACAAGCAGTAGTCGATACTATCTTAATTAAATGCAAACGAGCATTAGAACAAACAGGCTATAACCGTCTCATTATGGCAGGTGGCGTAAGTGCGAATAAACAACTTCGTGCCGATGTAGCAGAAATGATGAAAAAATTAAAAGGCAAAGTGTTCTACCCTCGCCCACAATTTTGTACCGACAACGGCGCAATGATTGCCTATGCTGGCTTTTTACGCTTAAAGAACGGAGAATCATCTGATTTAAGTATTAGTGTGAAACCTCGCTGGCCGATGACCGAATTGACACCATTAAAATAGCCCTACAAGCGGTTATATTTATTAAGAATTTTGCAAAAACTATTAAGCTAACTTCTACTAATAGCTTAAAATGGACATATAGAAATTAAAAAATTATAAATAAGTTAACCATTTGTAAATTATAAGATATCGATTATGAATAATTATGTGATTAGTCTTACTTCTGCAGAAGATCGCAGAAAACATATTGAATCTGAATTTGGTAAACAACATATCCCTTTTGAATTTTTTGATGCAATTACTCCTGACTCAATGGAAAGACAAGCATCACAATTAGGAATTAATATTTACAATAGTTCTTTGACAAAAGGTGAAATATCTTGTGCCTTAAGCCATATGGCATTTAGCTAAAGAGAAGGATTTAGACTACATTTGTATTTTTGAAGATGATATTTATTTAGGGAAAAACGCTAATAAACTACTTAATAATACATATATTAATGATAAAGTTGATATAGTAAAAATTGAAAGAGGATTAAGGCGTTTAAATCTATCCCTCTTTCCAGAAAAAGAATATCTTGAAAGAAAATTTTATATCCTCAAAACAGTTAATCCTGGTACTGGAGGATATATTTTGACCCGAAAAGGTATTACTTTTCTAACTAATAAAGTCAAAGGGATTACTTCAATTGAAATCGATAATTTAATATTCAAACATTATCTCACAGACAAAAACTATACAATTTGGCAAATGCAACCTGCTGTATGTATCCAAGATTGTATACTTTATACCCAACAGAACATACTCTCGGTATTATGTCAGTAGAGCGTGATGAGCGTAGAAAACAATCTAAAAGAAAAAACAATATTTTTATTAGATTACTCAAAGAAATTAAACGCTCTATTGCTAGGCTCAGACTTAAGCTATTTGGAAAAAATTCAACATTCGAGTAAATAAAGAGGAAAAAAATGAATACAGCACAATTTCACCAAGCAGTAGAACAAGTTTGGCAACAAATTGAAGAAAAAATCGATGACGAAGGTTTATCGGTAGATACAGAAATTCAAGGTGCAGTTTGCACTTTAACCTTTGATGGCGAATCACAAATCATCATCAACAAGCAAGAAGCGATGTTAGAACTGTGGCTTGCCAGTAAACTTGGTGGCATTCATTTCAAAAACATTGATGGCGAATGGGTTACAGATGAAGGTCGCACCTTTTGGCAACATTTAGAAGAAGCCTTTGCTCGTCACGGCGAAACTATTTCTTTCTAAAATAAACCGCTTGCGGACGCACACACTGCTTCCCTACATATAAAAATAATGAACACCACCGCACTTTCTGTTTTAAATAATGTTTTTGGCTATCAAAAATTCCGAGACGGGCAAGAAGAAGTAATCAATGCCGTATTGGGAAATCGTGATTGCCTTGTAATTATGACAACAGGCGGTGGAAAATCTCTTTGTTATCAAGTGCCTGCTCTCTGTTTAGATGGAATAACCCTTGTTATTTCTCCACTAATTTCGTTAATGAAAGACCAAGTGGATCAACTCATTACCAATGGTATTGAAGCGGCTTATCTCAACTCTACCCAAACACTCGAAGAACAACAGTTTGTTGAGCAAAAAGCCTTATCGGGTAAATTGAAATTGCTTTATCTTTCACCAGAAAAAGTGATGACACAAGGCTTTTTTCACTTTATCTCGCTCTGCAAAATCAGTTTTATTGCGGTTGATGAAGCCCATTGCGTTTCCCAATGGGGACACGATTTTCGCCCTGAATACACCTTACTAGGCGGATTACGGAACACTTTCCCCAATGTACCGTTAATAGCACTAACCGCCACAGCCGATCCAACTACACGAGCCGATATTCTTCACCATTTACGCTTAAATGATCCTCATATCTATTTAGGCAGTTTCGATCGCCCGAATATTCGCTACACGGTACAAGAAAAATTTAAACCGCTTGAACAGTTGCTGAAATTCATCAATAAACAGCAAGGCAAAAGTGGCATTATTTATTGCAATAGCCGAAAAAAAGTGGAAGAAATCACCGAAAAATTGGCTTCGAGAAATGTTAGTGTGTTGGGCTATCACGCGGGAATGAGCATTGAACAGCGAGAATTTGTACAAAATGCGTTTCAGCGAGATGATATTCAAATTGTAGTCGCAACCATTGCTTTCGGTATGGGAATTAATAAATCTAACGTGCGTTTTGTGGTGCATTTTGATTTGCCTCGCTCTATCGAATCTTACTACCAAGAAACAGGACGAGCTGGGCGTGATGATCTCCCATCCGAAGCGGTGCTTTTCTACGATCCGAGCGATTATGGCTGGCTACAAAAAATCCTTTTAGAAGAACCCGAAAGCGAACAAAGAGATATTAAACAGCATAAATTACAGGCTATCGGCGAATTCGCAGAATCGCAAACTTGTCGCCGTTTAGTCTTGCTCAATTACTTTGGCGAACATAAGCAAGAAGACTGCAAAAACTGTGATATTTGCTTAGATCCGCCGCAAAAATATGATGGCTTACTTGATGCCCAAAAAGTGATGTCGGTCATTTACCGTACAGGGCAAATTTTCGGTCAGCACCATATTATTGCTGTGCTGCGTGGAATGAATAATTTGAAAATTCGTGAACATAATCACGACCAACTTTCGGTTTACGGTATTGGGAAAGAACAGAGCCAGCACTATTGGCAAAATGTGGTAAGGCAACTCATTCATTTAGGCTTAATTTATCAAAATATTGCTAATCATTCAGCTCTTCAATTAACCGAAAGTGCAAGGCCTTTTTTGCGTGGCGAGAAACCGCTACAGCTCGCATTGCCACGCTTGGGGATTTCAGCCACGGCATTTGTACAAAGACAAGCCAGCCAGCGTTATGATAAAGATCTCTTCGCTCGCCTCCGCTTTCTTCGTAAACAGATTGCCGATAAGGAAAATATTCCACCTTATATCGTCTTCAATGATGCAACACTACAGGAAATGGCGGAGTTCTTGCCAACTTCAAAAGTAGAAATGCTCGAAATTAACGGTGTGGGCGAGCGAAAATTTGAACGATTTGGCCAAGCATTTATGACATTAATCAAAGAACATCAAAATAACCGAAAATAGGGAGCGAAATACGGGTTTATTATTGCATAAGCATTGAAAATCCTATAAAATCCGCACGTTTATCTGTTTTTTATACAACGAAAACAGACACTATAAAAATATTTAACCGCTTACAAGCGGTCTTATTTAACCAAAAATTTACTACTAGAAGGAATAAGGCTATTAAACCTATAAAACGTGTTCAAACAAATCGCGCCCACCGTCTTAATGAAGAAATCCGTGGTGTGAAGGAAGTTCGCTTAACTGATGAAAATGGCGAACAAGTTGGTATCTTATCGCTTCAAGACGCATTAAACCGTGCTGAAGAAGCTGAATTAGATTTAGTGGAAATCAGCCCAAATGCTGAGCCACCTGTTTGTCGCATTATGAACTACGGTAAGTTCATCTACGAAAAAGAAAAAGCGGCAAAAGAGCAAAAGAAAAAGCAAAAAGTCGTACAAGTGAAGGAAATCAAATTCCGCCCAGGTACAGATGAAGGTGACTACCAAGTTAAATTACGTAGCATTATCCGCTTCTTAGAAGATGGCGACAAAGTAAAAATTACTATTCGCTTCCGTGGACGTGAAATGGCTCACCAAGAAATCGGTATGGACGTTTTAGAGCGTGTTAAAGCGGATACGGCTGAAATTGCAGCGGTTGAATCTGCACCGGGAAAATTGGAAGGTCGCCAAGTTGTAATGGTAATCGCACCGAAGAAAAAATAATTCACTTGCAAAAAGCGAGCTTATTCTGTAGAATTCGCTCGTTTTTCGTGAGAGAAACAGAAGCAGACAGGCACACTCAGCAGCCTGAGCTGGTTTTTTAGATTGCAATGCAAATTGCATAGGACGGTAATAAGTGCTCACAAGTGATTATCGTAGGGGCAAATTACAATTTGCCCTTAGAATGAGAAATCCGCCTATTACCAATATTTAACCAAAAACAATGCGGAGTTTTTTAACAATGCCTAAAATTAAAACTGTACGTGGTGCTGCTAAGCGTTTCAAAAAAACAGCTTCTGGCGGTTTCAAACGTAAACAATCTCACTTACGTCACATTTTGACTAAGAAAACCACTAAACGTAAACGTCACTTACGTCACAAATCAATGGTAGCGAAAGCAGACCAAGTTTTAGTAGTAGCGTGTTTACCATACGCATAAGCCTAAGGCTGCGTTAAAAACACAAACGTACGAATAGTAATTCTTAGGGGCGATAATTCGTCCATCAAATCAAAATAGACAATTTAGGAGATTAAATAATGGCTCGTGTAAAACGTGGTGTTATTGCAAGAGCACGCCATAAGAAAGTTCTTAAGGCTGCTAAAGGTTATTATGGTGCGCGTTCACGTGTTTATCGCGTTGCGTTCCAAGCTGTAATTAAAGCTGGTCAATATGCTTACCGTGACCGTCGTCAGCGTAAACGTCAATTCCGTCAATTATGGATTGCTCGTATCAATGCTGCAGCACGTCAAAACGGTTTATCTTACAGCAAATTCATCAACGGCTTGAAAAAAGCTTCTGTTGAAATCGATCGTAAGATTTTAGCTGACATCGCTGTATTCGATAAAGTTGCTTTCGCAGCTTTAGTTGAAAAAGCAAAATCTGCTCTTTAATTTTAAAGAATAGAGATTAGGACGCCAACAGGCGTCCTTTTTTATAGGTAAATTTTGGGATTGCTCAGAATTAAATTGCAAACAAGCGGTCAAAAAAGGGAATAATTTTACAAAAGGATTACGATATGAAAAAACTAATACTATTGGTTTCATCTGTTGCGATTACTGCTTGCTCTACGCCTGTTCAGCAAAGCACTGTGCCAATGGATATGCAGGCCGTTCACGATTATCAGCAACGTATATTAACCAAACAAACGGTTGATAAAAACGCTCAACCAGACAATGAGGCATTGAACCAAAGCGATAGACGCTCAAAAAGCACGGCTTCGCCTATTCGCCCTGTGATTTATCCAAGCATTGGTGTGGGTTATCATCACGGCTGGCGTCATCGATATTGGTAATTTCAAAAGAAGGGGCTATTTGAATAGCCCTTATCGTTATAAGCTGATCTCTAACTTATCATAAGCTCGACGTACTTTTTCCAATGCTTTATCCGTATTCTCATCACGGGCTAAAACCACGCCTAAACGGCGGCGTCCGTTCACTTCCCCTTTACCAAATAAGCGAAGCTGAGTGCCTATTTCTTCCAGCACTTTGTCTAAATTTCCAAAGCGAACATTATCAGATTTGCTTTCAACAGCAATGGCTTTAGAGGCTGCCGGGCTAATAGTATAAATTTCAGGAATAGGTAAGCCTAAAATCGCTCGAGCGTGTAAGGCAAATTGTGAAAGCTCTTGTGATGCCATTGTTACCATTCCTGTATCGTGCGGACGTGGCGATACTTCATTAAAAATAATCTCATCGCCGCATACAAAAAGCTCTACACCGAAAATACCTCTGCCACCTAATGCCGAGGTAATTTTTCCTGCTGCTTCTTGAGCTTTTCTCAAGGCAATTTCAGACATCTGTTGTGGTTGCCAAGATTCACGATAATCGCCATCAATTTGAATATGACCGATAGGGGCTAAAAATGAAGTGCCATTAATATGGCGAACGGTAAGTTGCGTAATTTCATAATCAAACTGGATAAAACCTTCTACAATCACTCTACCGCCACTGGCACGCCCGCCCTCTTGTGAATATTCCCAGGCTCTTTGGATATCAGTTTCTGATTTGATAACCGATTGCCCGTGCCCTGAAGAGGACATAATTGGCTTAACCACACAAGGAATGCCTATCTCACGAATGGCTTGTTGGAATTGTATATAATCATCAACAAAACGGTAAGGTGAGGTTTTCAGTCCTAATTCCTCTGCTGCTAAGCGGCGAATGCCTTCACGGTTCATTGCTAATTTAGTCGCTTTTGCTGTTGGCACAACATTGTAGCCTTCATTTTCTAATTCAACGAGTATATCAGTTGCAATTGCTTCAACTTCAGGCACAATAAAATCTGGCTTTTCTCTTTCAACCAACTCTCTCAATGCTTTACCATCTAGCATAGAAATAGTATAAGCTCGATGAGCAACTTGTTGAGCAGGTGCGTTTTCGTAGCGATCAACTGCTATAACTTCTACCCCTAAACGCTGTAGCTCAATCACAACCTCTTTACCTAACTCGCCCGACCCTAACATCATAACCTTAGTTGCACTCTTTCTTAACGGCGTTCCAATTGTAGTCATACTTCCTCCAAAACCAAAAAGCAAACGTTTTCTTTGATGAATTATACTTTAAACCGCTCTAAATAAATAGAAATAGCTGCTAATAACTTAGCTAAAATTATTCAAAATTTTTATAACAAATGCTTGCGTTTAAACGTTGGCTTTTCCAACTGCTCTGAAGGAGCGAGTGAAAATAATCGCTTGCTGCCAGAAAATCCCTAGTCAATTTAATGCAAAATCGCTATACTTTATCGCCCTAAAATTTAGGGAAATAGCTTCTTCCTTAGAAGTAAATAAAAACATTGCCACAGCTTTTGTGGCGTAACAATACAATAGAGGTTTTCAATGTCAGCTCCAAATTTAGGAACTAACCCGGCTCCACTCGGTTTATGCGGTTTTGCACTAACGACTTTTTTATTAAGTCTAATTAATAACGGTACATTTAGCGGCGATAATGTTGGCTTAGTATTAGCGATGGGATTTGCATTTGGCGGCACAGCTCAAATGATTGCAGGTATGTTTGAATTTGCTAAAGGTAATACTTTTGGTTTTACTGCATTTACTAGCTACGGCGCGTTCTGGTGGTCTTTTGCGTTATTTAAAGTATTCTTTGCATCAACTGTATCGCCTGAATTTATCGGTTGGTACTTGATGGCTTGGGGAACATTTACCTTAATGATGTTCATCGGCACATTGACAAAAGCTCGTGCATTACAGGCAATTTTCTTCTTCTTAACTATTACTTTCTATTTATTAGCGGCTGGCGATTTTACTCACAACAGCACTATTACTAATATCGGCGGTAACTTTGGCTTAATTACGGCATTCTGTGCATTCTATTTAGCCGCAGCAGATATTATTAATGAAAGTTTTGGCAGAACGCTTTTACCAATCGGCGAGCCTAAATAATTTCACTTAAACAATAGTCAAAAGGCTGAATGTAATCAACATTCAGCCTTTTAATTTGCAAAATAGTTGATAAAAACAACCGCTTGTTAGCTTTCTTTTTCTACTTTTTCATTTTCTGTTTTTTCAACTTTTGCCATTGCACCTTGAATAGTTTGCTGCACTTCAATAGAAATCAAACTTCTTAACAATGCTTCGGCTTCTTGTACTTTTTCGATAATTAAATTATCACTACTATCAAAGTAGCCCTGCTCTTTCAAACTATTGGTAAATGTTGAGAAAATAGCTTTGTCAAAAAACTCTGGGGCATTAATGCCGTGCAATACCGACAAACGCTGCGCCACCGAACTACTCTCTTTCTCCAATGCAACACGGCTAATATCTGGTTGTTCAAGCAATAAACTTAAACTGATGTAGTAACGCTGTAAAATCTCACGCACGCCAGCCGAATGAAGTTGCAATGTACGAATATGCGGGCGGCTAATCATCAGCATGTCACTTTCATTTTTAATGACACCTTGACGAGCAAATTCATTAATGATCGCATCAACCTGTTCTGCTATTTCTTTTTGCTTAAAGTGCAAGAATAACTCTGCTTGCAAGAATGGATAAATTCGATTAACCGATTGAATAACCAAATCTTTTGAAATCGCCTCGTGGTGCAACACAATGCTTGCCACTAACGAAGGCAGCACAAATAAATGCTGCACATTATTGCGATAGTAAGTCATTAATACTGCTGATTCACGCTCTAAACGAATTAGCTCGCCAAAATTATCTTTTTCGATCATTACACCAGAGCGAGGTAATTGGATAACGTGATTGAGCATTTCTTCCGCACTTTCTTCGGGCATTGTCATATCTTTAGAATAAGGCACCGTGCGGAATAATTGAACGTAACTTTCAAGCTGTTCGATAAGCTGCTCACGAGATAACGCTCGCTGACGTGAAGCCAGTAATGCCGAGCCGACTAAATTCTTCGCATTTACCGCCGCGGCCTTATTGATGTTTACCATTACCTGATGAGAAATTTGATCTACCGCCTCATTCAACCATTTAGGGCGAGTATCGCCCGATTGCTCTTTCCATTCAGAGAAGTATTGGTTTAGGTAATTGTTTACCTGAATTGGCTCGCCGAAATTCACATAACCTTGACCTAAATTTTTCAGCTTTTTAAGCACTCTTAGCACAAGCCCTGCATTTTCTTTCTCTTTAGCAGCCCCCCGCAACTCTTTGGCATAAGTATCTACCTCAAGAACGTGTTCATAGCCAATATATACTGGCACAATACTTAGTGGACGATTTAAGCCACGTTGAAGAGCTTGTAACGTCATCGACATCATACCTGTTTTAGGCTCTAACAAACGCCCTGTACGAGAGCGTCCGCCCTCAATAAAATACTCCACAGAATAACCACGATAGAATAACTCCGCCAAATATTCACGGAAAATCGTCGAATATAAGCGGTTGCCTTTAAAAGTACGACGAATGAAAAATGCTCCCCAACTACGGAAAATCGGACCTGCAGGCCAGAAATTCAGGTTAATCCCCGCTGCAATATGCGGTGGCACAACACCGTGATGGTAAAGCAGATAAGATAAAAGCAAATAATCCATATGGCTACGATGGCACGGCACATAGACAATTTCGTGTCCTTCTAAGGCGAGCTTACGAACACGATCTGCATTTTGCACATTAATGCCTTGATATAACTTATTCCAAAGCCAACTTAATACACGATCTGCAACCCGTAAACTCTCGTGTTTTACATCAGCCGCAATTTCATTAATGATTTTTTCTGCTTCTTTGCGTGCTTTTTCAGGAGATGACTTTTTCGCTTCTTCAGCAATAGCGGCTTGAATAACCTCTGAATTGAGAATTTTATTAAACATCGCATCACGATTGGGCAAACGGGGGCCCATCGCAGAATAGCGCAATTTCGCAAAGTGCATTTTTGCCACACGAGCAATTTTTTGCGCAATTTTTTCATCTGTACCGTGTTCAGTGACCATATAACGTAGCGATACTGCCGGAGAGAAGCGGACAAAATTATCTCGCCCAAACCAAACCATTGACATAAAACGTTGGAATGAGGTTAAAACTTGTAAATGATGAGCATTTTCTTTGCCTGGAGCTCGCCCCCATAACACCGAAACAGGCACAAGCTGAACATCTAGCTCCGCTTTTTCACTATGCAAGTCTAAATAGCGATAAAAAATTGACTCAGTTTCACTTTTTGCCCCTTTTGATTTAAAAAAGCGCCTGCCTTCATCTAAAAAGACGAAGCGAGGTAAAGAATGCCCATCAATCACATTATCTTGCAATGGATTAGGCAAATTTAATGCCAAACAGTTTTTTTGCAAAATCAGTAAATCGGTTTGCGAAGTATAAGGCAATACATAAACGATAGGCTGATCTAAGTTCAAATCTAATTCGTTTACAGGATCAGTGGGAATCGCACGGGATTTTACCAAAAGTGAAAGTGGTAAATTGAGAAAAGCACGATAGAAATTTAATAAGCCAGACATATCAATACCCTTTAGAATTGTTATTTTTGGAGGTCTAACCTCTGATTTACAATCATTCTACCATAGTTTTTTCTATAATTTTGTGAAATTATTAGTTACAAAACAAAAAATACTGTATATACTATCAATATTTTCTGTATATAAAGACAGTGAGGTTCACCCCAAATGCGTAAACATTTAACGGCTCGTCAGCAAGAAATTTTTGATTTTGTAAAAAAACATATTGAAACCACGGGTATGCCTCCCACTCGTGTAGAAATTGCACGAGAAATCGGTTTTAAATCGCCTAATGCCGCAGAGGAACATCTAAAAGCCTTAGCCCGTAAAGGTTATATTGAAATGCTTTCAGGTACTTCTCGTGGTATTCGTATTTTAGTGGAAGACGAAAACGAGGCCGCCAATGATGAAGATGAAGGCTTACCATTAATCGGTAAAGTAGCGGCAGGCACGCCAATTCTAGCGATTGAACACGTTGAAAATCATTATCCTGTTAATGGGGCGATGTTTAATCCAACTGCTGATTATTTGCTCAAAGTAAATGGTAATTCAATGGAGAAAATCGGCATTTTAGATGGCGATTTATTGGCGGTTCATAAGACAAACACAGCCCGTAACGGTCAAGTTGTTGTTGCCCGTGTGAATGATGAAGTAACGGTAAAACGTTTAGAGAAAAAGGGCGAATTAATTTATTTGCACCCTGAAAATGATGAATTAAAGCCAATTATTGTTAATCCAAGCCAAGAATATATTGAGATTGAAGGAATTGCCGTTGGCGTTATTCGCAGTAATGCGTGGATGTAATATTATAGAGGTGAAATAGAGGCGAAATATTTTTCGCCCTATCCCATAATGCTAATTACAAAATAATGCTAATTGCAAAAAATCATTAAAAAATGACCGCTTGTCTATTAAATTCTCTATGAGTGATTACTCCCTTGCCAGCTTTCCTCACACTGAACAAGCACTGCTTGCCAAAGCACAATGGCTGGCAGGTTTTACCTTAGGTGAAATTGCGGAAATGTTGAAGATTCCCGTTCCACCTGATTTAAAACGAGATAAAGGCTGGGTAGGAACACTGATTGAAACCGCACTCGGAGCAAAAGCAGGCAGTAAAGCAGAGCAAGATTTTGCCCATTTAGGCATTGAGCTTAAAACGATTCCTATTAATCAAAAAGGTTTGCCACTCGAAACCACTTTTGTGTGTCTTGCTCCACTTACTCAAAACAATGGCATTACTTGGGAAAGCTCCCACGTTAAACATAAACTCTCTCGGGTGTTATGGATCCCCATTGAGGGTGAACGTACAATTCCACTTTATCAACGCCATATTGGGCAAGCGATTTTATGGTCGCCTACCGCTGAACAAGAATGCCAATTAAAACGTGATTGGGAAGAGTTGATGGAAATGATTGTGTTAGGCAAGCTCCACGAAATCAATGCCAAGCACGGCGAAGTGTTACAACTTAGACCCAAAGGAAGAAATAATCGCTCTGTAACCGTTGCTATTAATGCTGATGGCGAACGCGTTCAATCACTGCCTTTAGGTTTTTATTTACGAAAACAATTCACAGCGGAAATTTTACAAAACTTTTTACATTCCCCTATTTAAATTTATACTCATTATCTATATGCTCCTGTCCTCTATCTGATAGTTAAAACCCATTAATCCACTATTTTTAAAAGGATATTCTTATGTTTGATTGGATTACCAATCCTGAAGCTTGGATAGCACTTGTTACGCTAACCGGGCTTGAAATTGTACTCGGTATTGATAACATCATTGTTATCAGTATTTTAGTTTCCCGCCTACCAATTGAACAACGTCAATCTGCTCGTATTATTGGTTTAGCGCTTGCAATGGGAACGCGTATTCTCCTCCTTCTTTCACTTGCGTGGATGATGAAATTGGTAAATCCGCTTTTCCATATAGCAGGAAATGCGATTTCCGGTAGGGATTTAATTCTCTTGTTAGGCGGATTATTCCTGATTGTAAAAAGTTCAATGGAATTAAAAGAATCTATTGCTGCCGATTCACATAAAGAAGAGTCAAACTCCGTGAAAAAAGCAAGTTTTATGATGATTCTTACCCAAATTGCAATTTTTGATGTGGTATTCTCTCTCGATTCAGTAATTACCGCTGTCGCAATAGCAAACGATATTCCTGTCATGGTGATCGCCATTATGATTGCTGTGGCTGTAATGATGATGGCAGCAAAAACGATTGGTGATTTTGTGGATAACAACCCAACAATTAAAAACCTTGCTTTAGCGTTTTTAATTTTAATTGGTGTGCTGTTGGTTGGCGAAGCCTTTGATGTGCATATTCCTAAAGCCGCTGTTTATACTGCAATGGGCTTCTCTGTGTTGGTTGAAATGCTTAATATCAAAATGCGTCGTAATCAAATGAAAGTACAACAAATTTAATTACTTCGCAATTCGTTAGCCCTTGATGAAAATCAGGGGCTTTTTAATGTACAATATTCTTCACATTTAATTTACCATATTCAAAATTATGGTAGGGACAGGTCCTGTGCCTGTCCGCAATCTACCTTTTTATATATTGGGCGGGCACAGGACCCGCCCCTACAATTAGAATTTTATGTTACTTATTGATATTAAAGACAAAGAACTCACTCAAGAAGAAGTGGAAATGCTAGAACACCCTCTGGTTTCTGGCTTAATTCTCTTCACTCGTAATTTTTATGATAAAGAACAAGTTCAAGCTCTCGTGAAAGATATTCGCCAACGTGTGAAAAAGCCATTATTGATCACCGTTGATCAAGAAGGTGGGCGAGTGCAACGTTTCCGTGAAGGTTTTACCAAATTACCTGCAATGCAATCTTTTAATCAACTGGCTCAAACACCAGAGCAAGCAAAACAATTAGCGAAAGAAACAGGCTGGTTGATGGCAGCTGAAATGTTTGCCTTAGACATTGATTTAAGCTTTGCTCCTGTTTTAGATTTAGGGCACGAGTGTAAAGCGATTGGCGATCGTTCATTCGGGCAAGATCCAAACACTATTTTGCCGATTGCCGAAGCCTTTATTGACGGTATGCTTGAGGTGGGAATGGCAACCACAGGTAAACATTTTCCCGGACACGGACACGTTTTAGCCGATTCACATTTAGAAACCCCTTTTGATGACAGAGCAAAAGAAATTATTTTTAACCACGATATTCAGCCATTTAAACAGCTAATTAGCAAAGGCAAGCTCTCCGCCATTATGCCTGCTCACGTTGTTTACACTCAATGCGATAGCCAGCCTGCCAGCGGTTCGGCTTACTGGCTCAAAGAGGTGTTACGCAAACAACTCAATTTTAACGGCATGATTTTCTCTGATGATTTAGGAATGAAAGGGGCTGGTTTTATGGGCGACTTTGTTGAGCGTTCAGAAAAAGCCATTCAAGCAGGTTGCGATTTACTGCTACTCTGCAACGAGCCAGAGGGCGTTGTTCAAGTATTAGATGGCTTGAAATATCAGCCAAACCAAGCTCAAAAAGAGCGTCATTTATCATTAATGAAACGCAGAACGGTAACTTGGCGTGAGTTAGAAAACAGCACACGTTATCAACAGGCTCAAGCAGAGCTAACTGCTCTTCAAAATAACTGGTTAGAGTGGAAAGAAGCCAATGCCTAATCAGCTAAACTGTGTACATTTTGAGCGTGGCGATTGCACCTCTTGCCAATGGCTTGCAACGCCTTATCAAAACCAACTAGCAGATAAAGAATCCGATCTCAAGCGGTTGATTTTGCAGTTTATTTTGCAAAATAAAACGGAAATCTTACCGCTTGTAAGCTCCCCTATTTCTCATTTTCGCAACAAAGCTAAAATGGTGGTATCAGGTAGTGTGGAACGTCCAATTCTAGGCATTTTAAAAGATCAAAACGATCCGCAAAGTGGCGTAGATTTAACCGACTGCCCGCTCTACCCCACTTCGTTTTATCACTTATTTCCAATTCTTAAAGATTTTATCGGGAGAGCAGGCTTAGTGCCTTATAACATCGCTAAGAAAAAAGGCGAGCTGAAATATATTCTGATTACCGAAAGCCAATTTAATCAATCACTTATGGTTCGCTTTGTAGTAAGAAGTGAAGCAAAACGAGCGTTGGTGGAAAGAGAGTTACCTAAGTTACTGGAAAAGCTACCCCAAAATTCGGTAGTTAGTCTGAATATTCAGCCACAACACGCCGCTGTATTAGAGGGCGAAACCGAGATTTTTCTCACCGAACATAACGTGATTGAAGAGCATTTTAACAGCATACCGTTATTTATTCGTCCGCAAGGCTTTTTCCAAACTAACCCTGTTGTTGCAAGCCAGCTTTACTTGACCGCTCAACAATGGATTGAACACTTACCAATCCAAAAATGCTGGGATCTCTTCTGTGGTGTAGGCGGTTTTGGATTGCATTGTGCTAAAGCATTACAAGATAAAGGGGTTGATGTGGAATTAACAGGCATTGAAATTTCCGCTTCTGCCATTGCCAGTGCAACAAAATCAGCGGAAAAATTAGGTTTAGAGAAAGTAACATTTGCTTCACTCGATTCCGCTCAATTTGCGTTAAATGAAGCAGGCTCAACGCCTGATTTAGTAATTGTCAATCCGCCTCGCAGAGGCATTGGCAAACCATTAGCTGAATTTTTAAATGAATTGGGTTCGCCTTATCTTATTTATTCAAGCTGCAATGCTCAATCTATGGCGAAAGATTTTGAAGCCTTAACCAATTATGAGCTTAGAAAAGTACAGTTGTTTGATATGTTCCCCCATACTTCACATTATGAAACATTGACGTTTTTAATCAAAAAATAAGCATACAAGCGGGCAAATTTTTGCCGTTTTTTGCAAATGTTGTTATAATCGCCAACCGAATATAGTCTTTTGTTCACAGAAGTAATCTGTGATTACTCTTTGAAAATATAAAGCAGGAATCGCTTTACTATATACCTATTTCTTTTTTTCTATTAACTCTCAAATTAGAGGAACTCAACAATGGCTAAAATTGTTAAAGTAATCGGTCGTGAAATTATCGACTCTCGTGGTAACCCAACAGTAGAAGCAGAAGTTCACTTAGAAGGTGGCTTTGTAGGTTTAGCAGCTGCTCCATCAGGTGCTTCTACAGGTTCTCGTGAAGCATTAGAGTTACGCGATGGTGATAAATCACGTTTCTTAGGTAAAGGTGTATTAAAAGCGGTTTCTGCAGTAAACAACGAAATTGCTAAAGCATTAGAAGGCAAAGAAGGTACAGCACAAGCTGAAATCGACCAAATTATGATCGATTTAGATGGTACAGAAAACAAATCTAAATTCGGTGCAAACGCAATCTTAGCCGTTTCTTTAGCAACAGCTAAAGCAGCAGCAGCATCAAAAGGTTTACCACTTTACGCATACATTGCAGAATTAAACGGCACGCCGGGCGTTTACTCAATGCCATTACCAATGATGAATATCATCAACGGTGGTGAACACGCAGACAACAACGTTGATATTCAAGAATTTATGATTCAACCAGTTGGTGCAAAAACCTTAAAAGAAGCATTACGTATTGGTGCAGAAGTGTTCCACAATCTTGCGAAAGTATTAAAAGCGAAAGGTTTAAACACTGCAGTTGGTGATGAAGGTGGTTTCGCACCAAATCTTGCGTCAAACGCAGACGCTTTAGCGTGTATCAAAGAAGCGGTTGAAAAAGCAGGTTATGAGTTAGGTAAAGATGTTACTTTAGCGATGGACTGTGCATCTTCAGAATTCTACGACAAAGAACGTAATGTGTACGATATGAAAGGCGAAGGTAAAACTTTCACTTCACAAGAATTCACTCACTACTTAGAAGGTTTATGCAAAGAGTACCCAATCGTGTCTATCGAAGATGGTCAAGATGAGTCAGACTGGGAAGGTTTCGCATACCAAACTAAAGTATTAGGCGACAAAGTTCAATTAGTAGGTGACGATTTATTCGTTACTAATACTAAGATCTTAGCTCGTGGTATCGAAAACGGTATCGCAAACTCTATCTTAATCAAATTCAACCAAATTGGTTCATTGACTGAAACTTTAGCAGCAATCAAAATGGCTAAAGACGCAGGTTACACAGCGGTTATCTCTCACCGCAGCGGCGAAACCGAAGATGCAACCATTGCAGATTTAGCAGTAGGTACAGCAGCAGGTCAAATCAAAACTGGTTCTATGAGCCGTTCAGACCGTGTTGCGAAATACAACCAATTAATCCGTATCGAAGAAGCATTAGAGCGTGCTGGCACACCTGCTCCTTTCAATGGTCGTAAAGAGATTAAAGGTCAAGCATAATTGCTGATTAAACTTCAAATGCCACTGAGAAATCGGTGGCATTTTGCTTATAAGGATAATGTAATGCTCTACTCTGTTTTAACCGACCACATTTTACTAAACGAATCTTATCGTAATGGTGCTCACTCCACTCAGCACGAACATTTAGTCGTGATGTTTGAAATTGATGGCGAAACGGGCTATTTCTATGCAATGGATTTACACCAAAGCGAGCAACCTGTAGTAGATAGTTTGTTTGTCTTTAGCGTAAGTGATATTGAACAGAACTCGCTACACGAGCCTCGCCGATTAGAAATTTGTTGGAGTGAAGATGGCTACCAAGCCTTTTTATTGATTAACGGCTATCCACACGCCGTATTTGATTTCCACCAATTTGTTGGCTATAACCGCACTAAATACCCACAGCCAGAGCTTGGAAGTATGTGGGTACATAAAGAAACCACCAATGAATTGGTGGAGAAATGGTTGGGTTAAATAAATAAGGGCAAATTTAAAACTTGCCCTTATTTATCTGTATTATTTTTCAAGGATCTCTTTAAATACTCCAATCCCTTTTACGCCTAGTGCTGTGGCTAAGCCAACAAAATCCGCTCCTACCGATTTCATACGGTCGAAACCCGCTTTGTCATTTACGCCACCAACCCCAATGATTTGAAGATGTTTAAGTTTAGGCTCTTGATCTAACATTTGGCGAAGCGTGTAAACATTCCCCAGCGAAAGGGCGTGAATTGCCGTACCTGCCATACCACCAACGCCTGTTCCCAGCTCTGAATTTAATACCGCTTTGCCATTTTGTAACACAAGTGATGAGCCAAGCGTATTGGTTGAAGTAATAAAGGCGATTGGTAAATTTTTGCCATTTTCGACCGCTTGTAATAGCCCTTTAATCAACTCATCATACTGATTTTGATAGGTAAAAGGTGGAGTTTTAATGCCGATTGCTAATGCATTCTCTCCTTGATTGAGCTTTTTCAATGCAGTTTGTAAAGCGTGTAAATAGTGAGATAACTCCTCAGCAGAATATGCCGGTGAAATCTCTCCCGGGATATTTGGGCAAGAGATATTAATTTCCATCGCTAACGGCATTTTCACTTCAGCTTGGAATGTGACAATTTTCTCATAACACTTCCCCACTTCTTCAGGCGAGCCAAATACAGAAATGATAAATGGTTTGCTTGACGGTGCAGCAAGTTCATTTGAAATCGTACGCACGAAGCTAATGGTGGTATCTAAATTATTCGGACTTAAGCCAATGGTATTTAAGCTCGCTGTTTGTAAGCTACTTGCATCTTGCGTATTTACGCTTGCGGTTTTCTGAGCGGTTGAATCAAACAGCACATATTGATTCTTCGCCCAATCGTGCGGGTAAGGTTGTGGCATTGAGGTACGAGTGGTTACCGCCCCCGTGTATTCACAGGCATAAAGCTCACGCAAGTTTTCTAATTCTGAACACCAAGGACAAGGGGTATTAAGAAGCGGTGGGTTGAATATTAATTTTTGCATAGATTATTCCTTATTTATGATTTTTAGTAAAAAGGACGCATTAGCGTCCTTTCCGATTAGTGAGTTGCGTTTTTTTCTTTTGGTAATACAATGTTTAATAAAATGGCAACTAAAGCACACAAGCTGATCCCTTTCAATGAAAATTCGCCGATGTTGATTAACATACCACCGATACCGAATGTCATTACCACAGAAGCGATACAAAGGTTGCGAGGAATGCTTAAATCCACTTTAGCTTTGATTAAGGTGTTGATACCTACCACAGCAACGGCACCGAAGAGTAACATCATAATACCGCCCATCACAAAGGTTGGGATAGTCGATAAGAATGCGCCGATTTTACCGCAGAATGAGAAGCCGATTGCCCACACCGCTGCCCAAGTCATAATTTTCGGGTTGAAGTTTTTAGTGAGCATTACCGCCCCCGTTACTTCTGAGTAAGTAGTATTTGGTGGGCCACCTAATGCCGCTGCTGCTGAGGTTGCTAAACCATCACCAAGAAGCGTGCGGTGTAAACCCGGTTTTTTCATAAAATCTTTACCTGCTACTTGGCTGATTGCCATTACATCGCCTAAGTGTTCAACGGCAGGAGCAAGAGCGATTGGGAGCAAGTAAAGAATAGCGTCTAATTGGAATTCAGGGGCAGAAACATTTGGTAAGCTAAACCAAGGAGCTTCAATTACTTTCGTGAAATCAATTAATCCCATAAAAATAGATAAGAGGTAGCCAACTGTTAAACCGGCCAAAATTGGCACTAATTTTAATAAACCTTTCGCAAAAACAGCTACAATAAGTGTTGTTACCAATGTCGTCATTGAAACCACAATAGCAGTATTATATGCAATATTTGCTGATTTACCTGTTGCCATATCTACCGCCACAGGAGCAAGACCCAAGCCGATTACCATAATCACTGGACCAATAACAATCGGTGGGAAATAGCGATGTAAGATTTCAACACCTTTTGCTTTAACCAAAGCTGATAATGCCATATAGATGAACCCTGAACAGAGTAATGCCCCCATTGTGACAGGAATACCCCATTGTTGAACACCAAATTGGATTGGAGCGATAAAGGCGAAAGAAGATGCGAGGAAAACAGGAATTTGACGTTTAGTGCAAACTTGGAAAATTAGCGTACCGACACCGGCGGTAAGAAGGGCAACATTAGGATCTAAACCGGTAATTAGCGGAACTAGTACCAACGCCCCAAATGCAACAAATAGCATTTGTAGCCCAATAAACGCCTGTTTTGGCGTACTAATATTTTCTGTGGTCATTTTTTTACTCTCTTTGTGTGATTACGATGTAACTCTTGCCGTTACTCAAATGAAAGCGACTGCTACAAAATGATTTCGCAAACGTTTGCGAATTTTAGGTAAAATTTTTTTGCCGATTTGACGGCAAATAAAATTTCTAGGGCTTCCACTAATAGAAAAGCCTTGAATTTTCATTCAAGGCTTAGGTTTAATTTTTAAACGGGCAGAATAATATAGTGTTCTTGCACCAATGTCAAACAGAAAATTTAGGATTTTATACTTTTACCAGCCTAATGCTCGGTTAGCGACAAAATCCCTCGCTGTTTTTGAATGTGAAACAGCGAATAACCCCAAATTCCGCATAACCTGAACTGGCAACATTTCGCAAGAAAAGATAGAAATTAGACCGCTTGTGGCATTGATGATCCGTTCTTGATCTTGCTTTCGTTCTTGTTCAAACGCCGCCAACAATGAAAATTCGCCAATATCGTTGCCTTGATTGAAAGCTTCAGCTACTCGTTCCGCCAACGTATGCAAATCACGCAAGCCTAAGTTAAAGCCTTGCCCTGCAACAGGGTGTAGCATTTGTGCGGCATTGCCAACAATCGCTAATCTATGATGAATATGACTTTCTGCTTTTTGAGAAATTAGCGGATAAACAAACCGCTTGCTCACACGCAAAAACTGCCCTAACTTCCAACCGAATTGATGTTGTAATCGGCTTAAAAATTCGTTATCCGACAGTTGCATTAATTCATCAGCATTTTTCACACACCATACCAGCGACATCATATTGCCGTTTAATGGCAATAAGGCAAAAGGCCCTTGTTCGGTAAAATACTCAAAGGCTTGGTTTTGGTGCCATTCACTCAATTCTACATTGGCAATAATGGCCGACTGCTCATAATCTTGAACCTGCACCATTTCCACACCACACTGTTTCGCAATATTGGATTGAATGCCATCTGCTGCCACAAGTAAGGAACAGCTCAACTGCTCGTCATTTTTTAGCATGAGTTCACAACCTTGTTGTGAGCGTTTAATTACCTCAACTTCATTTGGGCAAAAAAGCTGAATATTCGGCTGCTGTTCGATACAAGCGGTCAATTTTTTACCTAATTTTGCAAGTTCAACCACAACCCCAAGCTGAGAGATATTCTGCTCGCTTGCTTTCAACGTTGTTTTACCAAAATGCCCTTTATCCGCCACTTGAATTTGCTTAATCGGCGTAGCAATTTTGCTGATTTCAACCCCTAAATCATCGCCTACAAGCGGTGTGATTTTTCTCATTTTTTGCAAACTGCCTTGAGCAAGGGCAATACTTCTCGCATCAAAACCACCTTGCTGTGCGTAGTTTGGTGCAGATTTCTCTACAATCGCAATGGAGATTTTATGCTGGGTAAAACTACTTAAGGCTAATGCCAGCACCGAGCCAGTTAGTGCCCCGCCCACAATTACGACATCAAATTCAGTTGCCATTTTATTTTCCATTTTTCGCCCAATCAAACGCATTGAGAATACTTAACGGATAACGCTCGCCGCTTAAATAATCTTTGACCGATTGAATCACCAACGGACTTCTGGCACATTGCCCTGGTTGCTGAATGTAGTCTTCAAATTCGGCTAAAGTGAGCCAAAGGGCTTGGGTAATATCGGCATCTTGTGGATTTGGCTCAAGCCAATCATCAAGCTCAACCGCTAACAAGAAACGCAGATAATCCGTTTTCGAGCGAGGGGCTTGCCACTGATAAATTTTCACAAGGCTTGCCATTTCCGCCCGAATACCTGTTTCTTCAAACAATTCACGGCTTGCTCCTTCCTGCAAGGTTTCATTTGCTTCTAAATGCCCTGCCGGTTGGTTAAGGGTTCGCTTGCCATATTCAATTTCTTCCACAAACAAAAACTTACCTTTACAATGCACCACGCACGCCATTGTTACATTTGGTTTAAACATCAAACTACCTCAATAAGTGGCTTTCCATCTTCTTTTTCAAGCAATTTGCCAACGTGGAATAGTGGCACACCTGCCCGATTTGCAATTTGTTGGATTTTTTCGACCGCTTGTGGCAATACCGCAACAAGCAATCCGCCCGATGTTTGCGGATCACACAAGATCGCTTTTTGCTCGTCCGTCATTGCGGAAATCAAATGTCCGTAACTATCAAAATTACGATTTGTACCACCCGGGACTGCTCCTAACGCAATATACTCTTTTGTCCCCTCTAAGGTTTGAATATCAGCAAAATGCACTTCTGCACGCACACCAGAGCCTTGACAAACTTCGCTTAAATGCCCTAACAACCCAAAACCTGTTACATCGGTCATTGCCATTACTTCTGGGAGTTCTGCCAATTCCGCTCCTATCAAATTGATTTGGCACATTGTTTCACTCGCCAGGTTTTGATGTTCAGGTTTCAGTAAGCCTTTCTTCTCTGCGGTAGTTAAAATGCCAATACCAAGCGGTTTGGTTAAAAATAGTTCACAGCCAGCCGTTGCAGAGGCATTACGTTTTACTCGTTCTGTCGGCGCAATGCCTGTTACGGCTAAACCAAAAATCGGCTCTGGTGAGTCAATAGAATGCCCGCCCGCCAACGCAATTCCTGCTTGTTGGCAAGCAAAACGACCGCCCTCTACAATCTGTTGAGCCACTTCCGCAGGTAATTTATTGACAGGGAAACCAAGAATGGCAATTGCCATAATCGGCTTGCCGCCCATCGCGAAAATATCGCTAATTGCATTGGCAGCAGCGATCCGCCCGAAATCAAACGGATCATCAACAATCGGCATAAAGAAATCTGTGGTGCTGATAATCGCCTGACCATTGCCCAAATCATACACCGCCGCATCATCTGCCGTTTCGTTTCCAACCAGCAAATTCGGATCGACAAATTTCTCTAATTGAGTTTGTAAAATTGTCCCTAACACCTTAGGCGAAATTTTACAGCCTCAACCCGCCCCGTGGCTGAACTGCGTAAGTTTTATCGGTTCAGACATTCTGCCTCCATCGTAAATTAAAATTATGCCTATTGTACGCCAACAAGCGGTGGAATTTACAAAACTTTTTACAAATATTTATTTCCTTACAATTCTTAACCTAGCTATAAAGGCGGGGAATTGGTACTATTAGCAAAATTTTTTGCTGAGATTTTATCAAGGCACAATCACAAATTTCGTTTAAAGGTAAATTATATGAAACAGGTCGTTACACCTAAGTCGCCCCAAAATGTTAAAAAAGTTAATAATACTAAAGCAAATTCTGATATTGAGAATATACAAAAGAAAGCCGTTTTAGAAGAAACCGTTGTAAATTGGGAAGTGAAAGCAATTCCATACAATGAAAAAGAAGCTCAAGCAGCTGTTGAAGATGCAGAAAACGTTCCAACCGAAGAAGTCGGTGCTGCTGAAAAAGCAGATTGGATCATTTATAGTGTAACCATTGATCCTGCGAATATTCCTGCTTCCGCTTCCGGTGTTTTAGTTCCCCAATTAGTAAGTAGCGGCTATGGTGCATATAGCACTACTTTTGCTACCAAATTATTGGCGTTAGGGGCATTATCTGGTGTCGGTTTATTAGGCTGGCATATAATGGATCAGGATTCTACTTCTTACCAAACAACCAATGTAAACACGAATAAACCGCTAGACTCTTTACCTACGGTAGCTTCCCCTGTGGGTAATACTACACAGAGAAATCCTACTCAGGAAAACCCTACTCAGGAAAATCCTACTCAGGAAAATC
>NZ_JBGTYX010000014.1:0-10193 GCF_041807785.1 Mannheimia sp. E30BD | reverse complement strand
AAACCCTACTCAGGAAAACCCTACTCAGGAAAACCCTACTCAGGAAAACCCTACTCAGGAAAACCCTACTCAGGAAAACCCTACTCAGGAAAACCCTACTCAGGAAAACCCTACTCAGGAAAATCCTACTCAGGAAAACCTTACTCAGGAAAACCCTACTCAGGAAAACCCTACTCAGGAAACCCCTACTCAGGAAAACCCTACTCAGGAAAACCCTACTCAGGAAAATCCTACTCAGGAAAACCCTACTCAGGAAAATCCTACTCAGGAAAGCCCTACTCAGGTAACTCCGCCTGTTGTACCTAAAGAATTACCGAAACCTGAAATCGTAATTAATCCAATTACTGTGGATAATATTCTCAATAATGTTGAGATTAGAGAACAAATTACTATTTCAGGAACAGTAACTAATGCAAAAGCTAATGATGTTTTAACGCTAAAAATTGGCAACACAACTCTAACTTCTTCTATTCAAGCTGACGGTAAATTCAGTGCGATAACCAATGGCTCTGTGCTGGAAAGTAGCCGTGAAATTATAGCGGCTATTACTACACGGGATAATGAAGGCAATCAAGCAAGTGCAACCAAAACGCATCAATATGATGTAATAACCGCTATTGTTCAGCCAACTATTACGCTTGATAACGTAACTTATGATAATGTGTTGGATATTAGAGAAAAAGAAGAGGATGAAATCACACTTTCCGGTACGGTTAGCAATGCTAAAACAGATGATGTTGTTACTTTACAAATTGGTGATACGATCATTACTACAAAAGTACAAGATGGCGGTAAATTCAGTATAGAAACCGATGGGGCAATATTAGCGACCACCGAAAAAATTATTGCATCTGTTACAACCCGAGACAGTATCGGCAATCAAGCAACTGCAACAACCACACGTGAATATCAACATAGTGATGTTGTACCCGTTCGCAAAAGACCAACTGTTCAATATATTAAGGTAACTGAAGACAATATTTTAAATGCAAATGAAGCAAAACAAGATAAGGTTACAATTAAAGTCAGTGTTGCCTTTACCGAGCCAAGTGATGTAGTAAAACTAAAAATTGGTGATATAGTCTTAACCACAACTAAAGAAGGAGATGACTACAAAGCGACAACTACAGGCGAGATAGTAGCCAATGGCAACGGCTCTCTATTAGTTACCATCACAGGATACGATCACACAGGCTACCAATTTACCCAAGAAACGCCTTATGAATATCATATGATGACAACTATTCCTCAACCTGTGATTGAATTTGATGATATTACCGATCACAATAGCATCAATTTGAATGAAAGCAAGTTAGCAGAAGTAATTGTGTCGGGAACTGCTACCAATACAAATACCGGAGACAAAATCACAGTTCAAATTGGAGCTGAAACATTCAGCACAGAAGTAAATAATGGGCGTTTTAGTATCACCACAAGCGGTCAAATTTTAGCAAAAAACAGCAAAATCACCGCAAGTTTAACTACAACAGATATTGCCGGCAATCAGGCGACTGCAAGTGCGACTCACGATTATAAGGTATTACCCGTTTATTCTACTAAAGTTACTTACCCTAATAAGGTTGAGACTTATGAATCTAGCAGTCAGTTTGATTTTAGCAGTTTAAAATCGACATTAAGCGATCCTAAAGCTTATGTTTTACAAAATAGTGAAGCTAAAACTAAAGTAATAACCGCTTTAACACAATATGTTGAAACCAATTCTGATTTGGCAGCTCAAAATATTACAGCCTCTTATAAAGCAGACTCTGATGGTGACGGCATTATTGATATTCACGATAAAAATCCACAAATGTGGAATGTTTCAGAAAGAGATTTACGTTTCTTTGCAGCTGCGGCACATAGCAGTGAGAATGTGAATAAAAATATTTTTGAGCGTTACAATGAAGGTCGTATTAATGACTTTAACGCTCAGCGTTTCAATAATAATACGGACATTCGAGACATTAATAAATATTGGGAGATATTAAAATCTGTTCAAGCAGCCGAAGGTTTAGAATACCGTATTTATGGCAATGGCAAACAGTCGGATAATTCTTACCAAAATGTTGTTATTGCTTTTAAAGGCACAAGTGATATTACAGATTGGTCAGGTAATTTAAATATCTTGAGCGGTAAGAAGCACCCACAATTAAACTATCTGCAACAGGCAGCGGAATATGTGGCGGAATATTATCCGCATAACCTATATACAACAGGCAACTCACTTGGTGGCTATTTAGCACAATATTTTGCCGCTTATACGGTACAACATCATCCTGAACTGGCAAAAGCGTTTCAGCATAGTAGTTTGTTCAATACCGCTGTATTAAATACGACTTCTGGTAGCCCAAATGATCTGAAAGAAGCAAGAGCAACTACCGATAAATTTGTTAAAGAGGCCATAACAGACGATAGCGATAAAAGCAATTCAGTAGAATTACACACTAGCAATTCGTATGTCATTAAAGGCGAATGGCTAAGTGATGGCTATCTTGTCTTCAGTGGGCTTGGGTCTTATGAGAATACCACTTTCTTTGATGGAACAGGAAGCCCTCGAGATAAGCATAATATGTCTCAATTCTTCAATAATAACGCTAAATTGGAAGAAACCTTTACAAGAGGTTACTTGATGGACAAGCACTATTTAAATAAAGATAGCGATAATGACGGCTTAACCAACCAACAAGAAGCTAAATTAGGCACGAACCAAAACACTCTCGACAGTGATGGCGATGGATTTAATGATAAACTAGAAGCCCAGCTAAAATCCGATCCGCTTAATGCTAATGCTATTCCTGATTTCTTAGATAAAATCAATATTCAGGACGTATTTGCCTCTATCGCCGTAACCATTGAAAGCCAAAACTCACAAGGCATCTCAAAATCAAAAGAGGTTCAATTAACAGCCTCACTAGAAGGAGAAAGTATCGTTTATAGTCTGGATCCTTCTGTTGTCGCAGAACATACGGCTGATTTTGTCTTATAAATTAAATCCACTTATAACCTTAAATACCTTTAATGTTGATAACATTAAAGGTATTTTTTATATCTGTTATAAAAAGTATCAATCTCGATTCAACAAGTTGTAAGCTACCAATTTTGCAAAAAATTCTACAAATTTAACCGCTTGCGGTATAATCAGCCTCTATTTTATAAGTGAAAAATTGAGAAAAAGGAAAGACAATGTTTGAATTAAACCCAATCAAAACCCAATTAGCCGACTTGGCGGAACGCACCCAAGTCATCAGGGGGTATCTTTGACTTTGAGCATAAAGTCGAACGCTTAGAAGAGGTCAATGCCGAGCTGGAACAACCCGATGTATGGAACAAGCCGGAAAAAGCACAAGCGCTTGGTAAAGAGCGGGCAATGTTGGAGCAGATCGTCAATACGATTAAAGCCTTAGAGCAAGGGATTGAAGATGTTGAAGGGTTGATTGAGCTGGCGGTGGAAGCAGAAGATCAGGATACCTTCAATGAAGCCCAAGTGGAAGCAGACGAATTAGAGAAAAAACTTGCCGATTTAGAATTTAAGCGGATGTTCAGCGGCCCACACGACAGTGCCGATTGCTATTTGGATTTGCAAGCCGGTTCGGGTGGAACGGAAGCTCAGGACTGGACAGAAATGTTACTGCGTATGTATTTGCGTTGGGCAGAGAGCAAAGGGTTTAAAGCCGAACTAATGGAAGCCTCAGACGGTGATGTGGCAGGGATTAAATCCGCCACCGTGAAAATTTCCGGCGACTATGCTTACGGCTGGTTCAGAACCGAAACGGGTATTCACCGCTTGGTGCGTAAAAGCCCGTTTGATGCCAATAACGGTCGTCATACCTCGTTCTCGGCGGCTTTCGTTTATCCGGAAGTCGATGACGATATTGATATTGAAATCAACCCTGCGGATCTCCGTATTGATGTGTACCGTGCGTCAGGGGCGGGCGGTCAGCACGTTAATAAAACTGAATCAGCGGTGCGTATTACCCATATGCCGAGCGGGATTGTGGTGCAGTGCCAGAACGGTCGTTCACAACATCAAAACAAAGATCAGGCGATGAAACAGCTTAAAGCGAAACTTTACGAGCTGGAAATGAGCAAGAAAAATGCCGAAAAACAGGCGATGGAAGACAATAAATCCGATATCGGCTGGGGCAGCCAGATCCGTTCGTATGTGTTAGACGACTCTCGCATTAAAGATCACCGCACAGGGGTAGAACACCGTACTACGCAACAAGTGCTGGACGGCGATTTAGATAAATTCGTGGAAGCGAGTTTGAAGGCAGGGCTGTAATTATCCGAAATTCCGCGTAGGGACAGGTCCTGTGCCTGTCCGTATAACGATGTTAATAACGGGCAGGCACAAGACCCGCTCCTACATAAAGAATCATTTCAAGCACTATGAACATTTTCGACTCCCTCCAATTTAGCATTAGCGTAACTCTCCCAACCATTTTATTAATGTTGTTTGGGATTTTTCTACGCAGGCGAAAATTCATTGATGATGCCTTTTGCAATATGGCATCAAAGGTGGTGTTTAACTTTACCCTACCGCCAATGATTTTCTTCAATATGCTAAAAAGCCCGTTGGATTTCTCAAGCCAAATCAGCTTGATTTCCACAGGCGTAGGCGGGTCGATTTTGATTTATTTATGGGCAGAATGGTGGGCAGCACGGCATATTGAAAACCGCCGATACCGTTGTATTTTCACGCAAGGCACATTTCGCACCAATGCAGCAATTTTAGGTATTGCCTTAATTCTCAATGCCTATGGCGACAAAGCTCTTGCTGCGGCATCGGTCTATATTTCGTGCTTGGTGATTGCATTCAACGTACTGGCTGTGATTACGCTAACTTCATCGCTGAGCGAGAAAAAAGTCAATGTGGGTAGATTGCTTATTTCAATTTTGAAAAATCCGCTCATTTTAGCCGTGATTGCAGGTTTAATTTTCAACTACTTTGAATTAGCCAGCTCAATTCCCAAACCGATTGAATCTGCAGGGAAATTAATGGCGAGCTTAACACTTCCCCTCGCCTTAATTTGCACGGGGGCGAGCATTAATTTCAAGCAGTTGAAGCAATTTAATCAAGGAGCGGAAAGCACCATCAATAAAATCGTGCTATTTTCTGCCTCTATTCGCTTGATTTTCGCCCCAATTTTCTTCCTCTTGCTGGGGAAATTTGTGTTTAAATTACCACCAATGGAGCTTGGTATTGTCTTTGTTGCCGCTTCTGCCCCTGTGGCAGCCGCCACTTATGCAATGACGAGAAACTACGGCGGCGATGGCGAAGCGGCAGCTAATTTAATCGGCATTACCACGCTTGGCTCAATGTTCAGTGCCAGCATCGGACTATTTTTATTAAGACAACTAGGTTGGGTTTAGCCTCATTTAAGGAACTATTTTGGAATATCGTTACTACATTACCACCGCCATTGTGGTTGTGGTGTTACAACTCTTTTTATACAACGTTGGAAGAACCATCGGCTGGCTTTTTAATTTATCGGCAAGAAGTCGAAAAATCATTCATTTCATCACGTTTTTAGCTATTAACACAATGGTTATTCTGCACGTTATCCGCACATTTACTCTGTTTCGAGTGATGGCATTTGTGTTGGTATTATTGCTATTTGCATTTTTTGTGAGTTTTTTGACCGCTTGTATTTACAAACTAAGCAAAGGAAATCCGTCTGTTAATCGTGGCTTGAAAGCCATCTATCCTTTTGCCTTCTTAGGCTTAATCGGGCTTGGCTTTTACAATGCTTATGTGCCAACGGTGGTGCATTATTCCATTAAAATAGATAAACCGTTAGAAAAACCGCTTCGCATTGGTATGGCAAGTGATCTGCATTTAGGAAAATTATTTGGATCGAAACAGCTTGACCAACTGGCAGATATTTTTAATCAAGAAAAAGTCGATTTGATTTTATTGCCCGGTGATATTATGGACGATAATCTTGTATTTTATCGTTCAGAAAATATGCACGATTCATTTTCAAAATTAAAAGCACCTCTAGGCGTTTATGCTACATTAGGCAACCACGATTTTTTCGGGGCTCAAGAAAGTATTGCACAAGCAATTCGTAAAGCAGGTATTACAGTTTTGTGGGATCAAGCGGTCGAAATCGATGGAAAATTTACACTTATTGGACGTAACGATGATCTAGTGAAAAATCGCCCATCTGCTGAGCAATTACTGCAAGCGGTTAATACCGAACTACCTGTGATTTTGCTCGACCACCGCCCGACAGAAATTGAAAAACACGCTAAATTACCGATTGATATTCAAGTGTCAGGACACGCCCACAAAGGGCAAGTTTTCCCTGCTAGTATTATTACCAAACTGATGTATCGATTACATTACGGCTATGAAAAAATCGGATTCGGGCATTATTTTGTAACCTCCGGCTACGGCTTCTGGGGTGTGCCGATGCGGTTAGGCTCACAGTCGGAAGTAATGATTATTGATGTGGAAGGGAAACAGCCATAAGACAAAGTGGAGGAAAACTTGCAAAATTTTTCTGAAATTTGACCGCTTGACATCATTATTTTGTGAGCTATGTCACAGTCATTTTGGCTTAGTTTCGCTATACTCTTCGCATTACTAATTTCGAGGAGTTTTATATGAGCGAATTTGTCCTCAACGATCACCCACATCGCCGTTTTAATCCATTAAAAAATCAATGGATTTTAGTCTCTCCGCATCGTGCGAAACGTCCGTGGCAAGGGCAGCAAGAAGAAATCATGCAAGATGAAAAGCCGAGTTATGACCCAACTTGCTATCTCTGCCCGGGTAATAAACGTATTACAGGTGAGCAAAATCCGAACTACACCAAGCCATTTGTGTTTAAGAATGATTTCTCTGCTCTACTTTCAGACACACCTGCTCCAGAGCCGAATGATGATCCACTTTTTCAGATCTCACATACACAAGGCGAAAGCCGTGTGATTTGTTTCTCGCCTGATCATAGCAAAACCTTGCCACAACTTTCCGTAGAAGAAATTGCTGATGTCGTAACTGTTTGGCAAGAGCAAGCCAATGAGTTAAAAGAGCGTTATCAATGGGTGCAAATTTTTGAGAATAAAGGCTCGATGATGGGTTGCTCTAACCCGCACCCACACGGTCAAATTTGGGCGAGTAATTTTTTACCGAATGAAATCACGATTGAAGATGAGTGCCAAGCAGATTATTTTGCAAAATATGGCTCGCCACTTTTACTTGATTACGCTAAACGTGAGCTAGATAAACAAGAGCGAATTGTAGCTGAAACGGGAGATTGGATTGCAGTTGTGCCTTATTGGGCAGCTTGGCCGTTTGAAACCTTATTGTTGCCGAAAGCGAAGCAGTTTAAATCCATTACAGATTTGAATGAAGCTGAAAAAGCAGATTTAGCTTTAGCATTGAAAAAGCTCACTACTCGCTACGATAATTTATTTAATATCAGCTTCCCTTACTCGATGGGCTTTCATTTTGCGCCATTTAATGATGAAGAAAATGCTCATTGGCAATTACACGCCCATTTCTATCCGCCTCTATTACGTTCTGCAACCGTGCGTAAATTTATGGTAGGCTATGAAATGATGGCAGAAACCCAGCGTGATTTAACCCCAGAACAAGCAGCTGAGCGTTTAAATGCGGTAAGCGATACTCAACACTATAAAGAATAAGGAATTTGAATGAAACCACAAGAGATTGCTGTTCAAAAATTTGAAGAACATTTTGGTTATAAAGCAGAACGTACCGTATTTGCCCCGGGAAGAGTAAATATTATTGGCGAACACACCGATTACAACGATGGCTTTGTAATGCCTTGTGCAATTAATTACGGTACCGCAATCAGCTTTGCCAAACGTGATGACCACAAATGGCGAGTGTTTGCTCTTGATATTAACAAGCAAGATGAATTTGACCTAAGTCAGCCAATAATCGAACCAAGCAAACACAAATGGGCTAACTATGTGCGTGGCGTAGTGAAATTTGTGCAAGCAAAATGTCCTGATTTCAAGCAAGGGGCAGATTTAGTGATTACCAGCGATGTGCCGATGTCATCTGGCTTAAGTTCTTCCGCAGCCCTTGAGGTGTCGATTGGTAAAACGGCTCAATTATTGGGAGATTTACCCCTTTCTCATACTCAAATTGCCTTAATCGGGCAAGAAGCAGAGAATAAATTTGTTGGCTGTAATTGTGGCAATATGGATCAACTTACCTCTGCTTTAGGGCAAAAAGATCATTTTGTGATGATCGATTGCCGCAGCCTTGAAATTACGCCAACCCCTGTGCCACAAGGGTATTCGATTGCAATCATCAACTCTAATGTGAAGCACGATTTAGTCACAGGCGAATACAACAGCCGCCGTGAGCAGTGCGAATTTGCCGCTCACTTCTTCGGTAAAGCAAAATTGCGTGATGTGAGTGCCGAGCAGTTTATCGAACGAGCTGCAGAACTGCGTGATACTAACGAACTTGCCTATAAACGTGCGAAGCATATCATCAGTGAAAATCAGCGAGTGTTAGAAGCGGCAGAAGCCTTAAAAACAAATGATATGGTGAAATTAGGCGAGTTAATGGCGGCGTCGCACGATTCTATGCGTGATGATTTTGAAATTACCTGCCCTGAAGTGGATTGTTTAGCTGAAATCGCTCAAAAAGCGATTGGTAAAAATGGCGGAGCAAGAATGACGGGCGGTGGCTTCGGTGGCTGTGTGGTCTGCTTAGTGCCAAACGATAAAGTGAAAGATCTTCGCCAAGCCGTTGCTAATAACTACGAAAAGCAAACGGGCATTAAAGAAACCTTCCATTTATGTACAGCTTGTGATGGGGTTCACGAGGTAGTTTAACAATTTTATTGTAGGATATTCTATGAAATTATTCACTCTCGAAAATGCCTATTTAAAAATTACTTTATCAGACTTCGGAGCTTCTTGGCTCTCTTGCGTGATAAAAATGCCAAACGAAGAGCGTGAAGTATTAGTTACAACCTCTGCAAAAAATTGGCAAAAACAGACCGCTTTCTTTGGGGCAACTATTGGACGTTACGCTAATCGTATTGCTAATGCAGAATATTCGCTCAATGGAAAAACCTATCACTTAGCCAAAAATAATGGCGAGCATAATTTACATAGTGGTGAATTAGGCGGCGATAAAGTAATTTGGAAAATGGAAAGCCAGAGCGAACAAGCGGTCAAATTTAGTTATATTTTTGCAGATGGTGAAGAAGGTTTTGGTGGTGAAGTGGAAGCCTTTGTGGAATATCGCTTAACCGACAATGAACTGAAAATCAGCTTTGATGCAAAGTCAAACCAAGACACGCCTCTTTGTTTAACCAATCACGCTTATTTTAATTTGCAAGGCTCAGAAAATATTTTAGATCACGAATTGATGATTAGTGCGGAAAGCTATTTACCTGTTGATCCGAGCGGTATTCCAAATGCTCCACTTAAAAAAGTAGCAGGTACAAGTTTTGACTTCCGCCAACTTAAAAAAATCGGGCAAGATTTATTGGCTGATGATGACCAAAAAGCGGTAAAAGGTTACGATCACGCTTTCCACCTTGCGAAAAATCGTGAAAATCTGACCTCTTGTTTAGCCGTAGAAGATTTAAAAATGGAACTTCACACCTCAATGCCAGCTCTACAAATTTACACAGGTAACTGGCTAAAAGGGCAACCGAATTTGAGTGAGGGCGAATATGAAGATTATGCAGGCGTAGCGTTAGAGCCAGAGTTTTTCCCGAACTCCGTAAATCAACCTGAATTGCTAAAATTTGGGGGTATTACTAAAGCTGGAGAAAATTATCATCATACGATAAGTTATCGGTTTGTCAGCGATTTTAATCATAAAATGTAAAATCTTGACAACAGAGACTTTTCTTATATATTTCATCTAGTCTTGTCTTTTAAAACAGAAAGACAGTTTATATCATTTATTGGAGACCTTACTTATGAAAAATGCTTATCTTTTAGGAATTTTAGCCGTTTGTTTGACAGCCTGTGGCGGTGGTGGCGGAAGCGGAAGCAACAATGTTGCAAGCACGCCTATTAATGATTCCCACAATACTCCAAGTAATAACCAAAGTACTAGCAATACTTCGGGCAATACCCCAAACACCGACAATACTTCGGACAATACCCCAAACACCGATAATACTTCGGGCAATACCCCAAACACCGACAATACTTCGGACAATACCCCAAACACCGATAAT
>NZ_JBGTYX010000013.1:0-50884 GCF_041807785.1 Mannheimia sp. E30BD | reverse complement strand
GGTTACGCCTGCTACAAACAGCTCTATGAGTTTATGTTGTTTGTACTGACTTAGACGACTTTTTCTCATAAGGTTATCTTAACCTAAATGGAAGTTTTAGTCGTTATCTAGGACAGCCCCAAATATTAAATGACAGCTGACAGGATTCAACCTATGCAGCCGATGTTAATTCCATTCTAGTGAATTCACACCTCGGCAAGCACTCCCATCACTTAATTCTCAAACAGCCCTAGTTGCCTCAAATTAAGTTGCCTGAGTGTTGCGCCTCTCCCGTAGCAGAAGAGTCTGCTACTATTTTTCAATGTTTGAAAAACTTATATAGAAATACCTTCTTGTCGATGATTTGTCAATGAATATTTACAATATTGATATAGAGTTATTTGAACGAAATAATACTCCTAAATTATTTTTTGAAATGGATCACAAAATTCAAATTATTTTATTGTAGTGTTCTTGTGTTGTTCTATTCTTACTTTACTCATTATGAGGTAACTTAGGAGACAATATTATGAGTGTATTAACATATTTGCAAAAAATAGGGCGTGCCTTAATGGTACCTGTTGCGGCATTACCGGCCGCTGCATTATTAATGGGAATTGGCTATTGGATTGATCCCGATGGTTGGGGGGCTAATAGCCAATTAGCAGCATTACTGATTAAATCAGGTGCTGCAATTATTGATAATATGTCGATTCTATTTGCAGTTGGTGTTGCATTTGGAATGTCGATAGAAAAAGATGGTGCAGCTGCACTATCAGGCTTAGTGGGGTATTTGGTGTTAACGACCTTACTAGCTCCGGCTGCTGTTGCTCAGTTATTAGGCGTTGCTGTAGAAGAAGTACCTGCTGCATTCGGTAAAATCAATAATTAGTTTATTGGTATTTTGGTAGGGGTGATCTCAGCTGAACTTTATAACCGCTTCTACCAAGTGGAATTACCAAAAGCATTATCATTCTTTAGCGGTAAGCGTTTAGTGCCGATTGTGGTTTCTGTAATTATGATCGTCGTAGCATTTATCTTGCTCTATGTGTGGCCGGTTATTTTCGGTGGATTGGTTTCTTTTGGTGAATCAATCAAAGATATGGGGTCAGTTGGTGCAGGTATTTACGCTTTCTTCAACCGTTTATTAATTCCTGTTGGCTTACACCACGCACTTAACTCTGTATTCTGGTTTGATGTGGCGGGCATTAATGATATTCCTAATTTCTTAGGTGGAGCGAAATCGTTAGCGGAAGGCAAAGCGGTAGTAGGTGTAACTGGTATGTACCAAGCAGGGTTCTTCCCTGTGATGATGTTTGGTTTACCAGCAGCGGCACTTGCGATTTATCATAGTGCAAAGCCGGCTAAGAAAGCCCAGGTTGCTTCTATTATGTTTGCTGCTGCACTAGCATCATTCTTTACGGGGATTACAGAGCCGTTAGAATTTGCCTTTATGTTTGTTGCACCGGTACTTTATGTAATACATGCACTACTAACAGGCTTATCCGTTTATATTGCCTCATCAATGGAATGGATTGCAGGCTTCGGCTTTAGTGCAGGCTTAGTAGATTTAATCTTATCTAGCCGTAACCCTCTTGCTGTTCAATGGTATATGCTTATTGTGCAAGGTGTCTTATTTGCTGTTATTTACTATGTGCTATTTAGAACCGTGATTCGTTTATTTAACCTAAAAACGCCGGGTCGTGAAGATGAAGATAGTATCCAGGTGTCAGCTGAAACCTCTCGTAGTGAGCAGGCTGCAAAATTTATTGAGGCATTAGGCGGCAAAGAGAATATTACAAGTATTGATGCTTGTATTACTCGTTTGCGTTTAATTTTAGTAGATACAGCCAAAGCGAATGAAGCAAAATTAAAAGCTTTAGGTTCAAAAGGAAATGTAAAACTGGGCGAAAATGGCTATCAAGTTATTTTAGGACCTGAAGCAGAATTTATTGCAGATGCAATGAAAAAGCTATAATACCGGTTAGAAAATAGAAGTAAGCGGTCAGAATATTGTAATTTTTTGCAAAAATCTGACCGCTTGTTTTATGCCTTTTTATTGATTGGTGTGTGTTTATGGCTTGCCATTTTTTGACGAATTTCACGGCGTTGTTTTGAAAGTTCCGCGTTACGAATCATATAATCATCAACACGGTTTTCATAATCATAACGCATATTAGCAATAATTGCACGTACGTCTTCAATCGACATTTCATCAGTGATGTATTGAGTTAGATTATCTAATAACAACACACGTTTTTGGTTATCACGAATTTTGCGATCGTTATCGGCAGTTTCGCGATGTAATTTATTTTTTAAACGATAAAGATGTACATATTCCAACATATCGTGGAATGATTTATTCACTTCAGACATAGAAAATCCTCTTGGTTAAGTTGATTAAAAATAAGTAGATAAATCCTATTCTTTTTCTGCCAATTCGTCAAAAAATTTTGTGTTAATTTTATGATTTAAATCTATTATCAAAAAGTTCGTTAAATTTGTAGTGATATTTAGCTTAAAAATGGTAATATCTTATCATTTATGGTTATTAAGGGATTTTGTTATGTCATCAAATATCATTCCTCGTGAATTTGCTGCAATTGATTTAGGCTCAAATAGCTTTCATATGATTGTAGCCCGTATTGTGAATGGCTCAATTCAAGTCCTTTCTCGTCTTAAACGCCGTGTTCGATTAGCTGATGGGCTTGATGAAAATCTAATACTCAGCCAAGACGCTATCGACAGGGGTGTGGATTGCTTGGCATTGTTTGCAAAACGCTTAAAAGGCTTTTCGCCGGAAAATGTGAAAGTGGTCGGTACTTATACCTTACGCAGAGCTGCAAATAAGCAAGACTTTCTTGGCCAAGCAAAAGCGGTTTTTCCTTATCCAATTTCAATTATTTCCGGGCAAGAAGAAGCTCGATTAATTTATTCAGGTGTTAGCCACACACAGCCCGAAACGGGTAGAAAGCTCGTAGTGGATATTGGTGGTGGCTCAACAGAAATTACTATTGGCGATAACTTTAATCCAATTCGGGCAGAAAGCCGTCATATGGGGTGCGTGAGTTTTGCCAAGCGTTTTTTTCCAAACGGGGAACTGACTACCGAACTCTTTGATAGTGCTTATCAGCTGGCAATGGAAAAAATTGAAGACTTGATGTGGGAGTACCAAGAATTAGGTTGGGAACACGCACTAGGCTCGTCAGGCACAATTAAAACTGTTCATCAAGTTCTTATTGCTAACGGCTATCGAGATGGAATGATAACCGAGTCTCGCCTACAAAAAGTGATTGATTTATGTTTAGGATTTAAATCGTTGAATGAGATAAAAATGCGAGGATTACTGGAGGAACGAGTAGATGTGTTAGTTCCCGGTTTAGCTATTTTGTTAGCCCTTTTCCATACCTTCAAAATTGAAACCTTGCGCTATTCTAACGGCGCTTTACGAGAAGGCGTGATGTATGGCTTAGAAAAAAGTTTCCAAGTGGGCGATATTCGCCAGCGAACAGCTGAAGCCTTAGTGGAGCAGTTTGATTTAGATAAAAAGCAAGCTGCAAGAGTAGAGAAAACAGTATTTATGCTTTTTGATCAAATTCGAGGTTGGAAAAACCGTCGCCAAGTTGAAGATTTCCGCTCTATGTTGAAGTGGGCAAGTTTATTGCACGAAATTGGTATTGTTGTAAATCATAATAATGTTCATCGCCACTCAGCTTATTTGATTTCGAACCGAGATTTACCGGGTTTTGATTTTGAACAGCAAACGTTGTTAGCGGTTTTAATGCGGTATCATCTCAAAGGGTTTAAGCGTTCTGATATTCGTAGTATTAACCGCTACCAATATCGTGATATTTTGACCTTAGTTCGTTTATTTAGATTAGCGGTATTACTTAATCGTTCTCGCCAAGCAACGGTTGAACCGAAGCAGATTGTTCTTTCTATTGAAAATAACGATTGGCATTTAGCGTTTGACGAGGGATTTTTGAGCCAGAACCCATTAGCATTAGCTGATTTAGAAGACGAGCAAAAGATATTATCTACTGCAGATCTTAGTTTAACCATTTCTTAAAAGACAATCGCTATTCACTATTTTCATTAACGCTTAAAGGCGTTAATGATTTCCTTTCCAATAAAATTTGATCTACCTCGCATTTTTGAAATTTTCTTATTGAGATTATTCTATTAAGCCATTATTCTTTCTTTTATTGGAGTATATCTTCATAAATAGCTATTTATGGAGTGATACATCAAATTATATTAAAAAAATAGATTGAGGAAAAACCTATGTTATTAGCCGATTTATCAAGAGATGATTACGCAAAATCATTACCATCTCTATTTGCTCGCTTATGTGGGAAATTAAAAACTTTAGATTTAGCGAATTTAGAACTAGGTTGGCAGGATTTAGAAGATGGCATTCGTATGAATGTGATGTCGTTTGAAACCAGCCCTGCAGAAGGCAAAAAAGCGGAAATGCACCGTAAATTTGTGGATATTCAACTTCTTATTGAAGGCGAAGAGATGATCGAATATGGCTTAAGCCAGCCTGATTTAGCAAAATATGATGAATATCGTGATGAAGATGAC
This sequence comes from Mannheimia sp. E30BD, assembly GCF_041807785.1. Classification (NCBI taxonomy): domain Bacteria; kingdom Pseudomonadati; phylum Pseudomonadota; class Gammaproteobacteria; order Pasteurellales; family Pasteurellaceae; genus Mannheimia; species Mannheimia sp. E30BD. The sequence continues at coordinate 46,318 of NZ_JBGTYX010000013.1, read as the reverse complement.
TACCAGCTTACCGATGCGATTGATGATAAAAATGAAGTTATTCTTAAACCAAATATGTTTGCTATTTTCTTGCCTTATGAGCCACACAAACCGGCTAATTCAGTAAATGGCAATAAAGTATTGAAAAAATTAGTAGTAAAAGTTCCTGTGGAATTATTATAGGAGGTGGGAATGTCTGCTAGAGGAAAAATTCTTAATACAATCAGCTCACTACAAAATAGTTTAACTAAAACAGAAAAGAAAATAGCAGCAGTTATTTTATCTCAGCCGGAATTGCTTAGCCAATGTTCTTTATCTGAGGTTGCTAAACATTTAGATGTTGGTGAAGCAACCTTTATCCGTTTTTGCCGAACATTAGGCTTTAAAGGCTATACTGATTTCAAATTAGAATTAGCAATAGAACTTGCTACTCAAAATCAAGATAAACGAGTTTTATTGGATACGGATGTATCTGAAGGCGATACATCGAAAGACATTGCCAATAAGCTAAAAAATAGCTTGGATAGTGCAATTAGTGAAACTATTAATTTGCTTGATTTTGATGTGCTGGAAAAAGTTGTACAAGAGCTACGGAAGGCTAAAAGAATATTTTTATTTGGTGTAGGTTCTTCAGGGCTAACGGCAGAAGATGCCAAACATAAATTAATGCGGATTGGGCTGCAAACTGATGCAATAACTAATAATCATTTTATGTATATGCAAGCCGCTCTTGTTGAAGAAGGTGATTTAGTCATTGGTATAAGCCATTCAGGTTACTCTGAGGAGGTTGTGAAATCACTCCGTTTCTCTCGTGCAAATAAAGCCACTGCCGTTGCGATTACCCATAACTTACGTTCCCCTGTCACGGAAGAAGCAAATTATGTATTAATTAATGGTAATCGACAAGGTCATATGCAAGGCGATTCTATTGGTACAAAAATGTCCCAGCTTTTTGTATTAGATTTAATTTATACCTTGCTAGTAAAAGCTGAGCCTGAAAACGCTTTAAAGCAAAAGCAAAAAACGTTGAATGTAATTTTAGAGCAGAGAATTAAAAGCTAGTCAGAACATTGGTTTGTGAAAGCACAATCTGAGATTAATTTGTATTCATTTAAAGCAAGCAGTTATGAAAATAGCTGCTTGTTTTGTTTTTGGTGTTCTATTTCTTTTATTTAATTTGCAAATTATCAAGGAAATCTGACCGCTTGTTAGTATTTTTGCGAAGTAGATCACAGTGTTTTTTAGATACTCGTTATAGAATAAGCACTATTTCATTTTATCTTAAGGAGTATTTATGGGAGACAATGTAACAACGAAAAAGCTGATTGTCGGTACAATTTCATTGGCGTGTGCAGTCATTTTCTTTGGTGGTTTTGCTAAAGATATTGCAGGCGGCATTTTTGATTTTGGTAAGCTAACAGGGCAATTCCCTGAATGGTTAAAAACAGCAGGGGGAACAAGTACAAAAGGCGGCTTTATTTTTGCACTAACCTTAGTGCCTAGCGTAATGCTGGCACTTGGTTTTGTGGCAATTTTCGAACATTTTGGTGCTTTGGCTGCTGCTTCAAAATGGTTAAGCCCAATTTTAAGACCGTTAATGGGCATTCCTGGTAGTGCTTCAATTTCATTAATTGCTAGTACACAAAGTACTGATGCAGGCAGCTCAACCACCAAGTTCCTACGCAATGAAGGCAAAATTACTTACAAAGAATTATTAATCTTTGCCGCCTTCCAATTTAGTGCAGGTGCATTACTCACGAACTTCTTAGCCTCTTTTGCTCCATTGTTATTAATTTCAGATAAATCAGGTGCAGTTGCTCCAACCTCCATTGCAATGTGCTTAGGCGTGATTTTCCTATTCAAGATTTTCGGTGCTAATTTAATGCGTTTATATGTGAAAAAATTTGTGAAAGATACGGAGACAGAAGTATGAGTACGCAAAAGAAATTAATTACAGATATTTTTATTGATGGTGCACGCAAAGGTTGGGATATTGCCGTACATAGCACAATTCCTAATGTACTGATGGCATTTGTGATTATTTATATGCTTAATGCGTCTGGCTTACTGAAAATCATTGGGGAATGGCTTGGTTTTATTATGGCACCAGTTGGTTTGCCAGGAGAGGCGATCGCGGTATTTCTTGCTGCATTTCTTAGCTGGGGAGGTGCGGCTGGAGTATTAGTTGCGCTAGTCCAAGAAGGTGTATTGAATGTTCAGCATATTGCTATCTTGCTACCGGGTATGGCGTTAGTTGGTTCAACTGTGCAATATATGGGGCGTATTCTAGGCGTATTAGGCGTGCCAGGTAAACATTATTTAGTGCTATTTGGTATCTGCATTATCAATGCTTACCTTGCTATGTTTGTAATGCAATTTTTAATCTAGGAGGCTGTAGTGGAAAAACAAATCGTCGAAAAATTCTTAGCAGAATTAAAAGAAATTACGGATATTGAAAGCCCAGCAAATTCCATTGAAGGCGTTAATCAAGTAGCACAATGGTTTATTAGTAAAGCTGAAAAATCTGGCTTAGAGTATAAATGTTTACCAATGACGAGCGATAAGGTAGCAGAGAGCTTGCTGATTAGTAACGATCTGAATGCTTCGCAATATGATATTCTTTTTGTGGCTCATATGGACACAGTTTTCCCTGTGGGTACAAGTAAAGATGTCCCATTCACCTGTAAAGATGGAATTGTTAATGCACTAGGGGTAATTGATGATAAATCAGGTGCTCTTTTAACCTTCTATATTTTAGAAGAATTAGATTTAAGCAAGTTGAAAATTGCGATTTACCTGAACTCACACGAAGAAATTGGCTCAACTTATGCGAAAGAAAGCATTCGTGAATATGCCCGAAAATCAAAATATTGCTTTGTAATGGAGCCAGCCCGTGAAGATGGCTCAATGGTGGCAACTCGAAAAGGGGTCATTACCTATGATGTTGAATTTCACGGTGTGGCTGCTCACGCAGGGAATAACCCAGAACGAGGGCGTTCAGCATTAGTTGAAGCCGCTAATTTTATTGTGGAATTCTCTAAACTGAACGATTATCAAGTAGGACATACCTTTAACTGTGTAATGACGCACGGCGGCACTGCACATAATGTGATTGCTGATTATGCCAAATTAACCATTGAAATGCGTTATCGCTTGCCATCATCAAGAGAATATTTTGAACAGCAATTGCAACGAGTGCTAGACAACCCGCTCATAGAGGGGGTAACTTCAACTAAAACTTTGATAAATGATGAAGCACCTATGATTGATGAAGTTCATCTACCAAAAATCAAAGTATTATTTGATGAGGTAGGAAGCGAATTACAAACTGAGACTAAATGGGTTGATGCAGGTGGATTAAGTGATGGTAATATTGCATCTTCAGCAGGTTGTCCAACTATTGATGGTTTAGGTCCAACAGGGAGTAATATGCACGCTAAAACCGAATATTTAGTCGTGGATTCGATTATCCCGAAACGTAATTTAGTTGTTAGTGTGATTAAGCGGTTATTTAATCTCTAAAAACAGATACAAGCGGTCAAATTTCTACATTTTTTTGCAATTTAACGAGCTGTAGGTTACAGCTCTTTTATTTTATAGATATTGTTGTTGCTCTTTCATTAGTTGAGAGAAGAAATCAATCAGCACTCGCACTTTTGGCGAAAGATAACGGCGGTTTGGGTAAAGTAGGCTGATTTGCAGGGAATCTTGCTCTAAAAATGGCATAATCGGCACTAACTCGCCATTTTTAAGTTCTTCTTTTATCAAAAACTTCGGAATATTGATAATTCCTAGCCCTGCTTTTGCCATTTGTACCAACGCATAGCCATTATTACTGTAAATTTTCCCTTCAGGTTTAATGCTACTTTTCTGCCCTTGTTGCGTAAATTGCCATTGTGGGTGATATTCATAAAGCAAGCAGCCTCGCTTACTTAGTTCTTCAAGGCTTTGAGGTTCGCCATTTTGAGCGAGATAATCAGGTGAAGCAACTAGTACGAGGTGCGAGTCAGCAATTTTTTTCGCCACAATAGAGCTGTCTGCAAGGCTACCAATACGCAAGACTAAATCAAATCCTTCGGCAATCACATCAACTCGGCGGTCGCTAAATTCAATGTGAAGCTGTAAATTAGGATAGCCCTCCATAAACTTTCCTAAATAAGGGGCAATAAAGCGAGAGCCAAAATCCATCGGCACAGACATTGTGATTTTACCTTGTAGAGTTGAGCTGATGTTACTCACGCTCGCTTCTGCCTCTTTCAATTCATTCAATATAGGCAAACAGCGATGATAATAGAGTAGCCCAGCTTCCGTTGGGGTAATTTTACGCGTGGTGCGTTGTAATAAACGCACATTCAAATATTCTTCTAATTGAGCCACTAATTTACTTGCCATTGGCAGGGAGATTTGGGCTTGCTGAGCGGCTTGAGTAAAACTTTGCGTTTCAACTACTTTGCAAAATAGACTGATTGCGTTTAGTTTATCCATTTTCTCTCTTCTTTATATTGTAATTTCTGTTAAGGCTTGCTATCGTAAAAATAGTATATTGAAAAATCAATTAAAAAAGAAAGAATTTCAAGAAAATCCAAATAATTATTAAAAATTAGGTAATAAACTATGGGAAAATCACTTGTTATTGTGGAGTCTCCAGCTAAGGCGAAAAAAATTAATCAATATCTCGGTAGCGACTATGTTGTGAAATCAAGCGTGGGGCATATCCGTGATTTACCGAAAAGCGGCAGTGATGAAAAAACTGAAAAAGCGAAGCCGATTTCAACCAAAGGACTAAGTGCGAGCGAAAAAGCAAAAGTAAAAGCAGAAAAAGAACGTACAGCTTTAGTGAAACGTATGGGGATCGATCCGTACAATGGTTGGAAAGCAAACTATCAGATTATGCCTGATAAAGAAAAGGTGGTGTCTGAATTAAAATCGTTAGCGAAAAAGGCAGATCATATCTATCTCGCAACTGACTTGGATAGAGAAGGGGAGGCGATTGCGTGGCATTTGCGTGAGATTATTGGTGGCTACGATAGCCGTTTTAGCCGAGTGGTCTTTAATGAAATTACCAAAGATGCGATTAAAAAGGCATTTGAAGATCCGCAGCCGCTAAATATTGATCGTGTTAATTCTCAACAAACTCGCCGCTTTTTAGACAGAGTGGTAGGCTTTATGGTATCGCCATTACTGTGGAAAAAAGTTGCTCGTGGCTTATCCGCAGGGCGTGTGCAATCTGTGGCGGTAAAATTGCTCGTTGAGCGTGAGCGTGAAATTAAAGCATTCCAAAGTGAAGAGTTTTGGACAATTCAAGCCAATACGCAAATTAATCGTAAAAAATTACCGCTTGAATTAACCTCTTATAAAGGCAAAAAATTCGCCGCCAAGAATGAAGAGGAAGCCAATGTTGCGGTTCAAGCGTTAGAAAAAAGCGATTTTATCGTTTCTAATATTGAAGCGAAAGAAACGAGTTCTCGTGCCTCTGCTCCATTCATTACTTCATCGTTACAACGTACCGCAAGCACACGTTTAGGCTTCGGGGTAAAGAAAACAATGATGTTAGCTCAGCGTTTGTATGAAGCAGGTTATATTACTTATATGCGTACAGACTCTACCAATCTAAGCCGTGAAGCTCTAGCGATGGCTCGAGGTTATATTGAAGATAACTTCGGTGCAAATTATTTGCCTGAAAAAGCCAATGTGTATCGCAGTAAAGATAACGCACAAGAAGCCCACGAAGCCATTCGTCCGTCTGATGTAAACGTGAAAATGGCAGATTTAAAAGGTATGGATAAAGACGCAGAACGTTTATATGACCTAATTTGGCGTCGTTTCTTAGCTTGTCAGATGTTGCCTGCACGTTATGATTCGACTTCATTAACCGTTCGAGCTGGCGATTATGAATTAAAAGCAAACGGACGTGTAATGCGTTTTGACGGTTGGACAAAAGTATTGCCTGTGCAAGGGAAAAATCCTGAAGATCAAGAATTACCTGCAGTAGAACTTAACCAAAAACTCAACCTTGATGAGGTTGTACCAAGCCAGCACTTTACCAAACCACCAGCCCGTTTTAATGAGGCTTCTCTGGTGGCAGAGCTTGAAGAACGGAAAATTGGTCGTCCTTCAACTTATGCTTCGATTATTTCAACCATTCAAGAGCGTGGTTATGTTCGTACCGAAAATAAACGCTTTTATGTGGAAAAAATTGGCGAAGTGGTAACGGATCGTCTAAATGAATCTTTTAAAGATTTAATGAACTACGATTTTACCGCTAATATGGAGGAAATTCTCGACCAAATTGCGGAAGGCAATAAGAATTGGAAAGAAGAGTTAAATACATTCTTCAAACATTTCTCTGAAGAGCTAACCCAAGCGGAATTAGATGAGCTTGAAGGTGGAATGAAGCCAAATAGCCTTGTACCAACGGAGATTGATTGCCCAACCTGTGCAAGAAAAATGGCAATTCGTACCGCTTCTACAGGGGTTTTCTTAGGTTGTACAGGCTATGCTTTACCACCGAAAGAGCGTTGCAAAACCACGATGAATTTAATTCCAGAAGCAGAATTTTTCAATGTGCTGGATTCTGATTCCGAAACTAAGGCGTTAATGGCCCGTAAACGTTGCCCGAAATGTGATTCTGCGATGGATAGTTATGTAATTGATGCAGAACGTAAATTGCACGTTTGTGGGAACAATCCAAATTGCGATGGCTACATTGTAGAACAAGGCTCATTTAAAATTAAAGGCTATGATGGGCCTGTTGTTGAATGCGATAAATGTGGTGCGGATATGCACTTAAAACTCGGTCGTTTTGGTAAATATATGGGGTGTACAAGCTGTGATAACACTCGCAAAGTATTGAAAAATGGCGAAGTTGCTCCACCACGAGAAGAGCCTATCGCTTTCCCTGAGTTAAAATGCGAAAAAGCCGATGCCTATTTTGTCTTAAGAGATGGGGCGAGTGGCGTCTTTATGTCTGCCCACAATTTCCCGAAAGTGCGTGAAAGTCGAGCACCAAAAGTGGCTGAATTGGCAAAATTTCGTGAAAGATTGCCTGAAAAATTACAATATCTTGCTGATGCTCCACAGCAAGATCCTGAAGGGAATGAGGCGATTATTCGCTTTAGTCGTAAAGAGAAACGTCAATATGTTACTTCAGAGAAAAACGGTAAGGCGACCAAATGGATCGTTGATTACGTTGATGGAAAATGGGTAGAACACACAAAATAATAGATTAATTGATGTTACAAGCGGTTAAATTTCTCTCATTTTTTGCAATTTGCAAATTATAAAAGAAATTTAACCGCTTGTTTTTATAGATTTTGGATTAATTCATCAATCGCTTTACTTAATTTATTGCGATCGTGGCGGTAATAAACATCATCGGCTGATAAGTTTTTACGCAATGTCTGAATATGTGCTGGAAGTTCTGATTGTTCATCATCAGTGGTAATCACGCCATTTATGCGAGTTTGTCCGATACAGTTTTCAATCCATTCAATTCGTTGATTAAGCGATAAATTCCCTGCAGGGCCGTGTTCTTGCCCGATATTATCAATAAAAATAACCTTAGCTTGGCTTTGATGAATGGCTTGAGCAATATCCGAAACCAGTAAATTTGGCATAATACTGGTAAAAAAGCTACCCGGTCCGAGCAGTATTAACTCTGCTTCTTGAATGGCAGAAATCGCTTCTGGCGTACCTAATACAGGCGTATCTAGCTCTAAATGATGGGGTGTTTCAGCAAGTGCATCAATTTGAACCTCGCCTAATACTTTTGTACCGCATTGTAGCTGTGCAATTAAATGAACAGGCGTTTCTGACATCGGGATAAGTTTTGATCTAACGTGCAATAAATCTCGAACAAGGTTAATACCCTCAAGCGGTCTGATTTGCATATTTTCAAGGGCGGTAAGAATAAGATTACCGAGATTGTGCCCACCCAGTTCGCCAGTGCCGCCAAAACGATATTCAAATAGGCGAGAAGCAACCGTAGGCTTGACAATAATTTGATTTAAACAGTTGCGTAAATCGCCCCAAGCAATCACACCTTGTTGAGAACGAATACGCCCTGTTGAGCCGCCATTATCGGTAGTGGCAACAATGCCTGTCAGTCGTTCTTTTAAAAAAGGTAGGGCAGAGAGTAGCCGCCCTAAACCGTGTCCACCACCTAATGCAACAACAGTATTGAGTTGGTTTAGGTGATGATGGCGAGCGAGCTTTATTTGAGGTAGTTCTTGAGTGTCCATTCTTTGTTAAAACGCTTATTTCTCTAAAATAATTGCCTCTGTATGGCTAGATGGAATGGCTTGCACAACGGCTTTAACTAATGTTGCTAACGGAATTGCAAAGAATACGCCCCAAAATCCCCATAAACCGCCAAAAATCAGTACTGCAATAATAATAGTGAGAGGGTGCAGGTTTACAGCCTCAGAAAATAGATACGGTACAAGTAGGTTTCCATCTAATAATTGGCTGATGATAAAGGCGAGCATTATATAATAAAAATCAGACGATAAACCAAACTGGAATAAAGCAACCAACATTACGGGAATACTCACTAATACTGCACCGATGTAAGGAATTAATACGGAAATTCCTACTGCAACCGAAAGAAGTAATGGGTAGCGTAAATCAAAAAAGAGGAAGATAATGTAGGTTACCACCCCAACAATCACAATTTCCAAAAATTTGCCACGAATATAGTTAGCAATTTGTTGCTGCATTTCAAACCATACACGGGTTGCCAAGCGGCGATTTTGTGGTAAAACGCTGCTAAATGAACGCATTAGCACTAATTTGTCTTTCAATAAGAAAAACACCATTAACGGCACCAGGAAGGTATAAATACCTAAGCCAACCAAGCTAATAATAGAGTTGATAGAAATCGTTAAAAGTGATTCGCCCATACTCAAAATATTGCTTTTTACGGTATTCATAATGGAATCCACAGTAGCGTAATCCACTAATTCCGGATAATGCTCCGGAAGCCCTTGTAACCAAGCATTGAGCAAATTAAACATTGACGGCAAATCTTGAATAAAGGTTACCGCTTGGTTCCATAAGGTTGGTAGCAATACCACACCTAAGAATGAGAGCAAAGCGATAAAACTTCCTAAAATTAAGATAACGCTCAGTGTTCTAGGTAATTTCAATTTAACCGTTAAAAAACGAGTAGGCCATTCAAGTAAATAGGCAAATACAAGGGCAACTAATAGTGGCATTAATAGATCGCTGAAAAAATAAATAATACCGAACCCAATTAACAGAATGCCAAATAAAACCACTATTTGTGGGTCGGTAAATTTTCTTTGATACCACTCTCGCAACATTTGAAACATATTTTGTATTGCCTTTTTAACTCACTATAAAATTATTTTTGACTACAAACCGCAATAAACCCTAATTTTTGATCAGGATCGTTGAAAATTTTATACATTTTATTAAAGGTTTCACGATTTTCAGGTTTTAACGCATTTCCTACGATTTTCATTGCCCCTAACACACCTTCATCGTAAATTAACCCTTTCGGAGAGAGCAATGACATCTCACCTGAAAAAGTTTCTACATTTCTAAAACCACAATGATGGAATAGTGCTTTCCAATCTGGCTTTGTAAGTGGCGATACCGTAATATTAATCGCATTACGCAGTTCCGCTAATAATTCATCGGCATTGTCGGTGTTGAGCATAATATCGTGTGTAAGTAAAAAACCGTTTGGTTTTAACACTCGGAGATATTCACGAATTGCTTTCTCTTTAGCTTCTTGTGGAAGCATTGTCAGCATTGCTTCGTTAATCACAATATCAAAACTTTCATCTTCAAATGGCAGTTTTGTTGCATTCGCTCTTTGCACTTGAACTAAATGCTCAACTTCTTGATCTTTGATGTTTTCACGGGCTTTTTCAAGTGCTTCTTCGTCTAAATCAACGCCAATAATTTGGCATTCAAACTGTTTAGCCAACTGGATAGCGGTTGTACCCATATTACAGGCAACTTCTAATACTTTTTTATCTTTCGAAAAATCACCGCTTCCAATTAACCAATCCGTAGCAAGTTTTCCACCCGGACGTAAACGAGTTTTGCCTAAGCGAGCTAAAAAATGATGTCCAACTTCTTCTTTTTTCATAATAAAACCTCTGAATTTGCAAAATAATCTGAAAATATGACCGCTTGCATTGAAATTTTTACAATTATACCCAATTTTTATATACAGCGGCAGATGAATTTGACAGAATATTGCTTACTTTTTATGAAGAGGAAAATAGTATGACGAAACAAAATAATGGCTATCTCCATCAGCGAGGTGAAATCAAAGAAAGTGCAGTAAAAGCATTAGTTACAGATCCGCTTTTTAGACATAAAGTTGAAAAGAACCGTAAAGGTAAAGGCAGCTACCGCAGACACGAGAAGCATAAAAATGTGGCTTATGGAAAAAATGAAACCCCATTTAAAAATGTTCAAAGAGAGCCTTTTTAAATGGGGTTTTAATTTGAGTGTTACTTGCTGAAATAGTCAAATAAGGGGGCTGGGTTTTGAATATAAGTGGATAGCTGTTTTCGTTCCGGTTGCCCCATATAAGGGATCTGCCCTAATAATGGAGTATTAATTTTTTGCGTAAGTAACTCAATTAATTCGTGATAATGGCGTAAACCCGGATTAACTCGATTTGCTATCCAACCAATTAATTTTCCGCCACGTTGTAGAATTTCATTTGCCGTCAGCAAAGCGTGATTGACACAACCTTCTTTAATTCCCACCACTAATACCACTGGCATATCATTTTGAATTACCCAATCAGCAAAGCTGTAGTCTTTGTTGATCGGGGTTAGCCAGCCATAAGTGCCTTCAACCACCACATTAGGGAATTTAGCTTCTAGCCTAGCCAAATCACTATTCAATTTTTCTAATTGAATGTGATGAACGGCATCAAGTGCAGCAAAGACAGGTGTGCTGGAGTGAATAAAGGTATAGCTGTTAATATCACGATAGCTTACTTCTTTAGGGCAACTGTCTAAAATCGTCAATACATCGGAATTATCTTCCGCGGCATAATCATATTGAGTTGGCTCGGTTGGCAATGAATCATCACCACCGCATGCAATCGGTTTATAGCCAACTACAGGAAATCCTTGTTCAGTAAGTATTTGGATAATAGCTCTTGTAACAATTGTCTTTCCTACATTGGTATCTGTTCCAGTAATAAATAATGATGGCATTACAAATTCCTTTGACAAAAAATTTACGTTCTGTAGTTTAACCAAGAAAAAATTAATTTATACTGTCCTTGATCAAATTTCCGTTATAAATTCCTTGTTTTATGGCAGAACAAGCAATTAATGGGCTATTCCAATCATATTGGCTGGTTACTAAATCAATTTTCAGATCTTGTTGTAATAAATTTTTATGTAATTTTGCCGAAAGTTGGTCAAACAACGGCTCTTTTATCCGAAGTAGAGGAGAGTTGAACATAATTTTCTCACTCGAGAAAATATTGACTAAATTCATTAATGCATAGGCTAAATTGTCGGTAATATGCTCTAAAATAGTTAATGCAAGCGGTTGATTTTCCTCAATTTTTTGACAGAATAAGCTGATTTTTTGTTCTGGCGTGGCTAAATCATTTGGTAAATATTTATCAATTAATTGCACAATAGCAGGAAAAGTGACTTGATTAATCAGTTTATAACGATCGATCGCTTCCAACTCAGGAACGGTTTCATCACTTAATTGGCTAAATTTTGGCAGTTGCATATTATCCACATTCATTTTTGATTGTTTATGTAATAAATTACCGTTTAATAATACGCTTACGTTTATAGTGTCATCTAATTCAATGAAAATGACATTGTTTTGGCTAATCAAAGAGCCCACTGTCGATTCTGCCAATAGCCACAATTGAAAATGTTCACTTAATAAAATTGGACAATCAAATAATGAAGCAAGTTTAGGTGTGATATAGCAAAGCATATTATGATTACCTAATTGTATAATACTCCCTTTTTCCGCATTAATTCTACCTACAACACTTACCGAAACAGCAAGTAACTGTTCGTTATTGATAGTGTGAGCTTGCTGGAAATTGTCGATAAACTTCAAAATGTACTCATCTAATTGAGCATAGTTTTGAGGCGAGATTGTACAATCTTGCTTGCGGATTTGCTTACCATTTAATTGACAAAGCGAAATTTCAACCTTATGCGGTGAAACTGTTACGCATAATAATTGCCAAAAGAAATTCGAAACAGCTAAGCCAACAGAGGGGCGACCTCGTGCTAGGGTATTTTGCACCGTTCTTTCTAAAATAAAATGGCTATCTATCAATATTTTAGTCAGGTTAGTAACAGAAGCTGGAGCTAAGCCAGAGAGTTTAGCTAAATCAGTTCTTGAAATTAATTCAAATTGCTCGATGAGATAGTAAATTTTACCTAAGTGTAAGGCTTTGTTATCGGAAAACATTTAAAAATCCCTTTTATCATTTTGATGGCGGCAATTATTTTTTGATCTAAAAAAAATAACAATCTTTTTTTGTTTATAATGAGAAGCAGATCACAAATTATTTTATTCTTTGAAAAAATTACGGAAAACGAATATGAAATCTTTAATTCGCTATAACTGGATCGAGACAAACGAACAACTAGCGGCAGTATGCGAAGAGGCTAAAAAAGTAAATATCGTAGCTCTTGATACTGAGTTTATCCGCACCCGTACTTATTACCCTATATTAGGTTTAATTCAGTTATATGATGGTAAGCAAGTTAGTTTAATCGACCCTATGACGATTTCTGATTTCTCGCCTTTTGTCTCATTATTGGTAGACAAAAGTACAATAAAAGTGTTGCACGCCTGTAGTGAAGACTTAGAAGTTTTTGAGCATCAATTCAAACAATTACCAGAACCAATGCTTGATACGCAAATTATGGCGAGTTTTGCGGGAGTAGGAATATCAATGGGCTTTGCGAAATTAGTTTCCCATTATTTAGAAGTTGAACTGGATAAAGGGGCTTCTCGCACAGATTGGCTTGCTCGCCCCTTAACTGAGCAACAGTTACAGTATGCAGCAGCAGATGTGTGGTATCTATTACCTATTTATGAAAAATTGGCTGAGGAATTAGCAAAGGGCAGCTGGCAAAATGCAGTTAAAGAAGAGTGTGAGGCAATATCAGCTAAAATTAAGCGAGTTGAAGATAAAACCAAAGCCTACAAAAATATTGCTAATGCGTGGCGATTAAACCAGCAAGAGTTAGCTATCTTACAAGTTTTAGCTAAATGGCGGATTGATGAAGCAGAAAAACGAGATCTGGCGTTAAATTTTGTGGTAAAAGAAGCTAACTTATTTCAGATTGCCAAGATACAACCAAAACATACCTCTCAATTATTAGAATTTATGCACCCAAGTGAGGTTCGAATTCACGGCAAAAAAATTCTCTGGTTAGTTGAGCAAGGAAAATCGGTTAAGCCTGACGATTATCCTATGCTTATTCAGCGGTTAGTGGACGAAAAAGGCTACAAATATAGTATGCAAGCGATGTTGCAAAAATTAGCTGAAATTCGACCACTTGATCTTGCCCCAGAACTGATTGCCAGCAAACGCCAATTAAACCAATTATTTAAATGGTTTATTGATGACAAGCCACAAGAAAAAATGCCTGAATTGTTGATTGGCTGGCGTAAGCCCTTCGGCGAACAATTATTATCGATTTTATTGTAAAATTAATTAGGACTATTTGTATTTAGCACAGTATAATTGTCTAAAAAGGAGTAAATATGGAACATAAAAAACTACCTAAAGCACTAGATGCTATTGATTTAAAAATCTTAAATGAGCTACAGCGTAACGGAAAAATCTCAAATATTGAGTTATCAAAACGAGTAGGACTCTCGCCAACGCCTTGTTTAGAGCGAGTTAAACGCCTTGAAAAAAATAATGTGATTACAGGTTACAAAGCTTTATTAAACCCAGAATTGTTAGATGCCCCTTTATTGGTTATCGTGGAAATTACCCTTGTCCGAGGTAAGCCAGATGTATTTGAGGAATTTAATAAAGCAATCCAGCAGTTAGACGAAATTCAAGAATGTCATTTAGTATCGGGGGATTTCGATTATCTATTAAAAACCCGTGTGGCAGATATGGCAGCATATCGTAAATTACTGGGTACAACCTTATTACGTTTACCCGGTGTGAATGACACTCGAACCTATGTGGTAATGGAAGAAGTGAAACAAACTAACTATTTGTTGTTAAAGTAAGGAGAATTGAGTGTTAGAACAACTCAAACCACATTTAAAGGGTAAAGAGACGTTTATTAAATTCGTGCTTCTATTAGCCTGTCTATTTGGTATTTATTTATTAGTTGCGTGGGCAAGTTATAGCCCGTTAGATAATGCGTGGACAGCAGCAAGCACGCTTACACAAAAAACCTTAAATAAAGCAGGTGGTTTTGGTGCTTGGAGCATTGATATGCTTTATGCTATGTTTGGGAAAGTGACCGTGTTAGTCCCTTTTACATTAATCATTTCATCAATTTATGTGTTAGGAATGGGGCTAAGCTCTGAGATGAAATGGAAAACTTTTTGTTTTCGCTTAATTAGTTTTATCTTACTGATGGTTGGACTTTCAGGCTTATTTAGCGTGCTTTTCTCAAACACAGCTTACTATCTTTCTGGTGGGTTTATTGGCGGAATTTGGCAATCTGTGCTTTCTGAAGCGATAGGTCAGTTTGGTGCGTTATTGATTGCGATGATTTGTACTGTTGCAGGTTTATATTTCTGTTCAGCTCAATCACTCTTACCGATTTTATTGCAGTTCTATGATTGGTTGATGGCAAAAACAGACGATCGTAAGTCTGATGAAGCCTCGTACAATTTGCAAGATTCGGAGCAAAATCAACCGCTTTCAGTTGAACAAGAAACAGCTGCTGAGGTTGAGGAAGAAAAACAGCCGCAATTTACTGATATCTCAGCATTCAAACGCCCAAATATCAGCGGTTTAAGACAATCTACTACTGAAACAAATAGTAGTGAAATGTATGATATTGAGCAAGATTTAACATTCCCAACCATTAATATCAATACTCAACTTGAATCTAGTGATGAGGTTATTGAACAAGTTGAATCTGAAGAATTGGATTATCGCTCGCAGCATATTCAAACAAATGAAGTGCAAATGCCGACAATTCGTTTAAATACCGCAATTGAAAATGCGGTTGAGGCTACAACATCATTTACCGAGACAATTCAAAACGACGTAATCACGCCTCAAATCCAACTGGAAAATAGCATTGAGGAAGAGGTTGAAGAAGAAATTGATGATGTACGTGAAATTACGCCTGAATTTATGGTAGCACCACCGAAAGCAATGAAAGAGGTTACGGAACAGCCAAATTACCCGAAAGGTTATGGTGATACTTTAATTCACCCACTGTTACAACGAAAAGTAACTACTGAGAAACCAACAACCCCATTGCCAACATTAGATTTGTTAGATAAAGCGCCTGTGCAAATACAGCAAATTACCGAGCAAGAAATTCGTGATACTTCCGTGCGTTTAGAGGCGGAATTAGCCAATTTTGGAGTGAAGGCGACAGTTGAAGATGTATTAGTCGGTCCTGTAGTTACTCGCTATGAAATTCAACCTGCAGCGGGAGTTAAAGCTTCAAAAATTACTAATCTTGCGAGTGATATTGCTCGTGGTTTAATGTTTAAGGCAATTCGTATTACCGAAGTTATCCCAAATAAGCCTTATATGGGAATTGAAACCCCAAACAAACAGCGTGAAACTGTGTGGTTGCGTGATGTATTAGATAGCGATGAATTCCGTAATACCACCGCAACCTTGCCGATGGCGTTAGGTAAAGATATTAGTGGTGAGCCGGTTGTGGTGGATATGGCGAAAATGCCACACTTATTAGTAGCAGGGCAAACAGGTGGTGGTAAATCGGTTGGTGTGAATACAATGATTTTAAGCTTGTTATTCAAACTTACACCAGAGCAAGTTCGCTTTATTATGATTGACCCGAAAGTGGTGGAACTTTCTATTTACAATGATATTCCGCACCTATTAACGCCTGTGGTAACCGATATGAAAAAGGCAGCCAATGCGTTACGCTGGGCGGTGGAAGAAATGGAACGCCGTTATATTTTAGTCAGCCATTTACAGGTGCGTAATATTGAAGGCTACAATGCGAAAATTGACCAAGCAGCGGCAATGAATTTACCGATTCCTGATCCAACGTGGCGACCGGGTGACTCAATGGATAGCTTACCACCGCCACTACAAAAATTAAGCTATATTGTGTTAATTGTGGATGAGTTTGCGGATTTAATGATGTCTGCCGGCAAAGAAGTAGAAGAGTACATTATGCGAATTGCCCAAAAAGCAAGGGCGGTGGGTATTCACTTAATTCTTGCGACACAACGCCCATCAACTGACGTTATTACAGGGGTAATTAAGGCGAATATCCCAAGCCGAATTGCCTTTACGGTGGCGAGCCAAATCGACTCAAGAACGATTTTAGATTCTGGTGGTGCGGAAGCCTTATTAGGGCGAGGCGATATGTTGTACTCTGGAGCAGGCAGCCCTGATATTATTCGTGTGCACGGTGCGTTTATGAAAGATGAAGAAGTGCAACGTGTGGCGGACAACTGGCGAGCAAGAGGAAAACCTAACTATCTGGATAGCATTGTTGAGTCTAAATCAGAAGATAATAATGGTAAAAATGAGAATGCAGGAGGCGATTTAGATCCGCTATTTGATGAGGTAGTCGAATATGTAGTTGAAACAGGTTCTGTTTCTATCAGTAATATTCAACGTCGCTTCTCACTCGGGTTTAATCGGGCTGCGAGAATTGTGGATCAAATGGAAGCACAAGGCATTGTATCCGAACCAGGCAAAGGTGGAAAACGAGAAGTACTTGCAAGGTAAGCTTTAATAGCTATATAACCAAGCGGTTAGATTTTATTGGAATTTTGCAAATTTTGAGAAAAATCTAACCGCTTATTTTTATTTGGGCTAAATTAATCGTAGTATAAAGGGAGTCTTTGAGCTAAAATCAACCATAATTTCATTTATGGATTGGAGATAATTATGAAATTAGGTGGGTTAAGACGTAGTAAAAACGTGGAAGACAGACGTGCAAGTAGCTCAGGAAGAATTTCTGTTGGGCGAGGTAAAGGGGGTATTCTTACCTTTATCATCGTGCTAGTTGGGGCTTATTATGGCGTGGATTTAAGCGGTTTAATGGGCGGTCAGGAAAGTTATCAACAAGCCTCTTCAAAATTGGAAAGTTCCGAAGAAGCACATTTAGAAGATTTATCTTCTAAAGTGTTAGCCAGCACAGAAGATATTTGGAGTGCTTATTTCAAACAAAATGGTCTAACTTATAAAGAGCCTACCTTAGTGCTTTATCGTGGTGCAACTCAAACGGCTTGTGGTACAGGTCAATCGGCAATGGGACCTTTCTATTGCCCCGTGGATCAAAAAGTCTATATCGATTTATCATTCTATGATGATATGCGTAAAAGATTAAGAGCATCGGGCGAATTTGCATTCTCTTATGTGATTGCTCACGAAGTAGGTCACCATGTTCAGAATTTATTAGGCATTACAAACAAAACCCAACGTGAACAGATGAGAGCGAAATCTAAAGCGGCGGCAAATCAAATTTCGGTGAATGTGGAATTACAAGCAGACTGCTTTGCCGGCGTTTGGGGGTATCAACTTGCTCAACAAAACAGATTAGAGCAACGTGATATTGAAGATGCTTTTAATGCGGCTCAAGCAGTAGGCGATGATAGATTACAACAACAAAATCGAGGTTATGTTGTACCAGACAGTTTTACGCACGGCTCATCAGCTCAGCGTTTAGAGTGGTTCAAAAAGGGCTTAACAGCAGGTAATCCGTCAGTTTGTAATACTTTTAATTAAAAGTGAATTAAATTATTTGAAATCTCCTTATCATTGTACTATTATAATAGTACAACTTTATTTTTTATTCAGAGAGTGAAAAATGGCTTATACAGATACTAAAAATGATGATGTTAGAATCACAAATATTGAAGAATTATTACCTCCAGTTGCATTATTAGAGCGTTATCCTGCGAGCGATGTGGCAGCAGAAACGGTTGCGAAAACACGTAAAGAAATCCATAAAATTTTACACGGGGCTGATGATCGTTTGTTAGTGGTAATTGGACCTTGCTCAATCCACGATCCTAATGCGGCATTGGAATATGCACAGAAAATTAAAGAAATGCGTGCAAACCCTAAAATTAACCAAAATTTAGAAGTGGTAATGCGTGTCTATTTCGAAAAACCACGCACAACGGTGGGCTGGAAAGGGTTAATTAACGATCCATACTTAAATGAAACCTATGCGTTAAATGATGGCTTGCGTATTGCCCGTAAAGTATTATCAGATATTAATGATCTGACTGTACCAACGGCAGGCGAATTTTTAGATATGATCACACCACAATATATGGCAGATTTTATGAGCTGGGGAGCTATTGGCGCAAGAACGACTGAATCACAAGTGCACCGTGAGCTTGCTTCAGGTTTATCTTGTGCAGTTGGCTTTAAAAACGGCACAAATGGCGGTGTAAAAATTGCATTAGATGCAATTTCTTCAGCAAAATCGCCACACCATTTCTTATCGGTTACCAAATTCGGTCATTCTGCTATTGTAACTACTGCAGGTAATCCAGATTGCCATATTATTTTGCGTGGTGGCGATAAATGCACTAACTACGATGCAGCTTCAATTCAAGAAGCCTGTACTGCAATCGAAAAATCAGGCGGTCGCCCACACGTTATGGTTGATTTTAGCCACGCTAACAGCCAAAAACAATTTAAACGTCAAATGGATGTTTGTGAAGATATTTGTAAACAAATTGCAGGTGGTTCAGAATGCATTTCGGGTGTGATGATTGAAAGCCATTTAGTTGAAGGTCGTCAAGATTTAATTGAAGGCAAAGGGTTAGAAGCCTTAGTTTATGGACAAAGCATTACCGACGGTTGTATAGGCTGGGAAGATAGCGAAAAAGCACTATTTGCTTTAGCCGAAGCGGTGGAACAACGCCGTAGAAATCGTCCGTAAAATTTCAATTTTAAGCGAATTTTTATATAATGGCGTACGTCTAAACGTATGCCTTTTATTTTTTAGAGAGATTATGACAACAATTCTTGCCTTAGATACTGCAACAGAAGCCTGTTCGGTTGCTTTACTCAATAATGGAAAAATTTCCACTCTTGATGAAATCAGCCCTCGCTCCCATACACAACGTATTTTACCAATGATTGATGAGCTTCTCACGCAAGCAAAAATTCAAATCAAAGATATTGATTATTTGGTATTCGGACGTGGGCCGGGCAGTTTTACAGGAGTAAGGGTTGGCGTGAGCGTTGCTCAAGGCTTAGCAATGGGGGCAAACCTACCTTTAATCGCAATTTCTAATCTGAAAGCAATGGCAGAAGAAGCCTACCAAAAACTCGGTGCAGAAAACATCATTGCATTAATTGATGCCCGAATGAATGAGGTTTATTTTGCTCAATTTTCCAGAAATGGCGATGAGTGGAATGAAATAGTTGCCGAACAAGTCTGTTCGCCTGAAAAGGCAATTCAACAATTCCAAGTAAGTGAAAAGACGGTTGTAGTCGGCACAGGTTGGGCAGCTTATTCGCAATTTTCTGAACAAAATCTACCGCTTGTAGTCAGCGAAATTACCTTACCTTCAAGTCGATATATGTTATCCATTGCACACGCAGAAATTGCAAAAGGCAATGTTCAGTCTGCTCTTGAAATTGAACCTGTTTATCTCAGAAATGAAGTAACGTGGGAGAAGCTACCCCATAAAAAAGAATTGTAATATGCCCATATAACAAGCGATAGAAAATAGCACAATCCCAAGTAATTTAGTGGTGAGTTCAGCACTAATCAGATTACGTAATTTCATTGAGAAATAGACGGTACAGAGCGAGCTTACCACTACAATGCCGACAATCGCAAAATTCACATAGCCTGTTTGCCAAGTTGAGAGCGGCGAATCTATTAATGCAAATGGGCGTGATAAGTAGCCGTATAAATTCCCAATCCCACCAATAACCATCATATAATTTGTATAAACAGCAACTTGTTTAGGCGTAACTGAGCGGATTTGAGCCACGAGCGGTGCCATAATTGATCCCCCGCCAATGCCGGTAATACCGGCAATTAAGCCGCCTAATCCACAGCCTGCTATATTGCATATTGTTTCTTTATAAGCATAGAGCCGGAATTTGTTTGGTTTGGGCTTAAGGAAAAGGGTTTTGTATGAGAGGGTTAATAATGTGAAGATAAAGATCGCAATGATCATATTATCAGAGAAGAGAAAACTTAGTTCAAATCCAACTTGAACACCTACCATCATTCCTAATGACCATAACAATATGTTTTTTTTGCTAATTTGTATGTACTGGCGTTGGAATAGCATTAAATTGATGGTTGCTGTCCCCATTACAATCGTGAGTGAACAAGCGGCGACAACTTGTATTGGTAATTCAGGAAATAAAGAACGTAAAATCGGCACCATTAACACCCCTCCGCCTATGCCTAATAATGCGGAAATGATATTGACTACAGCACCACAAACGATCAAAATAATTACGGTTGTGATTGTCATAATTTGTCTCCTTAAAAATTGGAGCTAGTATGCTGATTTTTTTGATACAGAGTTATGATCGCAATCATATTGGGATAAAAATAGAATAATAAGGATACTCAATGGATAACTTTCCAATACCAGAACAGTTATTGTCTTGCCAATTATCTGTTATATCTGATTTAGAAAAAGGGGAAATGATCTACGCTCAAGGTCACCAAGCGAAGGAGTTTTATTTTTTAAAAAGTGGGTTGATTGGTTTATATCATATGCTTGAAAATGGAAAAGAAAGCCTAGTACGTATCTATAAAGCCCAAGATTATTTTGGCTTTCGAACGTTTTTTGGCGACCATACTTACCATTGTTCAGCGAGAGTATTACAATCTGCTGAAGTCATTAGAATTACACCATCAAATTTCACCGAATTTTGGTTAGAAAATACGACACTTATTACCTCATTACTTAAACAGCTCTCAACTGAGTTACAAGATGCTGAACACCGTCTTTCTATGGTTGCGTATCAAAAGACACAAGAGAGAGTATTCAGCAGTATTCATTACTTACATCACCACTACCCAAACTACCGTTGGACAAACCGTGAGATTGCTGAATTTGCAGGCTGTGAAACAGAAACTGCGATACGGGCAAGACGAGAATTGAAAAAAATCCGCTAAAAAAAGCGGATTTTTTTGATACTGTGATCATTATCACATCTGAATTATGATAAAAATCATATTCTATAGTTCAAAAGAAGATTTATGCTATTGCTGTCTCTAATGGGATATTAGTCTATATCAATCTTATTGAGGTGATGTATGTTATTAACAATAATTAGCTTTCTTGCTGTTACCGCATTGATCGGGTATATCTCGTGGTTGAAAACCCGCAATGACGATCTTTCCACCTCCAAAGGCTACTTCTTGGCAGGGCGTGGATTAAGTGCAGTCGTGATAGGTTGTTCAATGGTCTTAACTTCGCTCTCCACCGAGCAGTTAATCGGGGTAAATGCGAACTCTTATGCAGGTAACTTCTCCATCATTGCGTGGACAGTACCGGCGGCGATTCCGCTCTGTTTCTTGGCGTTGTATCTGTTACCAAAATATATCCGTAACGGTTACACCACCATTCCGGAATTTTTTGAAAACCGTTTCGACCGCCAAACTCGTTTGATTATGTCCGGTCTGTTCTTGGTGTTCTATCTTTTTATCGTGATTCCGACCGCACTTTATACCGGTGCGATTGCCTTTAACAAAATTTTCAGCTTAGAAGCCAACTTCGGTTTAAGCTACGGTGAAGCGATTACTTATACCGTGGTTGCGATTGGTATCATCGGGGCGATTTATGCGATATTCGGTGGCTTAAAAGCGGTTGCCGTGTCTGATACTTGGAATGCGGTGCTGTTAGTGATCGGGGCGTTACTTGTACCTGTATTTGCTTTAATCCACTTAGGTGATGGCAGTATGGCGGAAGGGTTTAAAACCATTACCACTACCCATGTGGAAAAATGGAATGCGGTGGGGGCATCGGGCGATGCTGTGCCGTGGCCGACTATCTTCACGGGTATTATGGTTGTTCACTTCTTCTATTGGACAACCAACCAAGCGATTGTCCAACGGGCATTGGGTGCAAGAGATTTAAAAGCAGGTCAAAAAGGTATCTTAATTGCGGCATTATTCCTGTTATTCTTGCCGTTAATCCTAAACTTACCGGGCTTATTGAGCTTCCACATTTTAGGTGAAGGCTTAAAACCGATTGATGTCTCTTACCCTGAATTAGTCAATAAAACCTTCCCAACTTGGTTACAAGGCTTCTTTATTGCCGCACTGTTCGGGGCGATTTTAAGTACCTTCAACTCATTCTTAAACTCAGCCGCAACGATCTACTGTAAAGACTTACTGCCGTCTATCAGCAAAAAACAGTTCAGCGATGGCGAGCTGATTAGCTATGCGAAAAAAGTCTCTGCGGTGATGGCGGTGATTACGATGATCTGTGGCCCGTTACTGATGTTCGGTACAGACGGTATCTTCCTCTTAACCAAACGCTTTGCGGGTTTTGTGAACATTCCTATCGTGGCACTGTTTGCGGTCGGCTTATTCAACAAAACCGTCTCTGGCTTAGCAGCTCGTATCGCTCTATTAGTACACGTTATCCTTTACTTCTCAATCGTTTGGGTGTTTGATGTTAAAATCAACTTCGTGTATGTGCAAGGTGGCCTGTTCCTGTTTGATGTGATTTTGATGTTAGTCTTAGGCACATTCTTAAGAAGAGCAACTCCGTATGAAGATAACAAAACCAATCACGCGAATATGGATTTAACTGCGTGGGAACACGCACCGTTAGCGGTTGCGTCTATCGCGTGGGGCTTAATCTGTATCTATGCGTTACTCTCACCACTGGGTTTAGCCTCACTCGAGGGCCGCCCAAGCACCGTATTGACCGTCTATGCGGTAGTACAAGCGGTGATTATTGCCTTCTTTTTTGCAAGAGCGAAAGGGAAAAAGGCCTAAATAAGAAAGGTAGGGGAACACCCTACCTTATTACTATTTTTAGTGATCTGATCCCTCTTTCTTAGCAAAGCAGGGGTTGTCAAATTCTAAATAAATAATGATTGTGTGTAGGGGCGGGTCCTGTGCCCGCCCGTATTTCACATTGTATTTTCGGGCGGGCACAGGACCGCCCCTACGAATATTAAGAAAGAGCCTGCCCCCCTACTTTG
The DNA here is from genome assembly GCF_041807785.1 of Mannheimia sp. E30BD. NCBI lineage: Bacteria > Pseudomonadati > Pseudomonadota > Gammaproteobacteria > Pasteurellales > Pasteurellaceae > Mannheimia > Mannheimia sp. E30BD. The sequence goes on along the minus strand of NZ_JBGTYX010000013.1, from coordinate 22,995 downwards.
CTAAAGAGGGGAGTTTGATCACTGGTTCATAAGCTATCAGCTATACACTTCATAAAAAGAGGTCATCTATGAACAACATCATCTACATTCTTCTCGACCAGGTCCGCAAAGATATGCTAGGGACTTACGGTCATCAAGTGGTGAAAACGCCGAACCTCGACCGTTTAGCGAAAGACGGGATCCGTTTCAACAACGCTTTCACCCCTGCTTCTGTTTGCGGGCCGGCTCGTACCTCACTTTTCACCGGCTTAATGCCGTCCAGTCACGGGATTATCAAAAACGGGGAAAAGGGCGGGATTGGGGAAATTCCACAAAACAATCCGAACATTGCAGGTGTTGAGGGCTATAACTCGTTTGTGATCGGCAAATGGCATGTCGGCACTAAATCCGTGCCGGAAGATTACGGCATTGCTGGACATAACTTTGACGGCTACGGCTACCCGGGCAGCCAAGTGTTTAAAAATCTAGTCTTCAACCAACCACCGACACACTCCAACCGCTACAAAGAGTGGCTGGTGGAAAAAGGCTACGATGCCCCAGAAGTGAGCCGAGCCTACTTCGGTGATAACCCGCATTTGCAGGTACAAGAGCTGTGTGGCTTGCTATCGGGAACCAGAGAGCAGACGATTGAGTGGTTTATCATTGATGAGGCGAAAAAATACATTCAATCGTCCTTAAACGAAAATAAACCGTTCTTTGCGTGGATCAACTTCTGGGGGCCGCATACCCCGTGTGTCGTGCCTGAGCCGTATTACTCAATGTACGATCCAAACCAAGTGGTGCTGGACGAAAGTTTCTTCAAACCGCTGGAAGGCAAGCCGAACCACTACCGCACCATTTCGCAAATGTGGGGAATGTGGGAAGCGGGCGAAGAGCGATGGAAAGAGGTGATTTCTAAATTCTGGGGCTACATCACTTTAATTGATGATGCGATTGGCGAGCTGTTCCGTTTCTTAGAGGAAAACAACCTCTACGATAACACTTTCCTTGTGGCGACCGCCGATCACGGCGATGCGATGGGGGCTCACCGAATGATTGAAAAAGGCGAATTTATGTTTGAAACGACCTACAACATTCCGCTGATTATCAAAGATCCGCAATCGAAACGGGTGAATGAAGTTGATGATAACCTGGTCTATCTTCACGACCTCACCTCCACCGTGTATGATGTGGCAAATCAGCCTGTGCCTGAGGCATTTCAGGGCGAAAGTATCCTGCCGATTACCCGTGAAAGCCGAGAAAACGACCGTAAAGGCTTGCTATGCCAGTTAGCGGGGCATTTCGTCTATTTCGAACAGCGAATGTGGCGGCGTAAGGATTACAAATTAGTCTTCAACGCCACCGACCGTTGCGAGCTGTACGATGTCCACAAAGATCCGGAAGAGATGCACAACCTCTTCTATGATGAGGCTTACAAAGCAATCAAAAAAGAGCTGTTGGAAGAGATGCGTCAAGAGATGAAACGCCTAAACGACCCATTGGAAAACTGGGTATGGCGGATTATTGATGAGATATAATCATTGGTAGGGGCGTATGACATACGTCCCTACAAAAATGCAGAAGGAGATGAATGAACACCGCCCCCTTTCACCTGATGGCAAAACCGAGTAGCTTTCACTGTAATATCAAGTGCGAGTACTGTTTCTATTTAGAAAAAAAGCATTCCATTCCCAAAGAAAAAACGCAATTTATGAGCGAAGCGACTTTGGAGAATTATGTTCGCAACTACATTCAATCAAGCCAACATCATCGGGTGGAATTTGTCTGGCAGGGTGGCGAGCCGACTTTGCTTGGGCTGGATTTCTATAAACAAGCGGTCAAATTTCAGCAAAAATATGCAAACGGCAAAACCATCAGCAATGCAATGCAAACCAACGGCATTGCTCTGAACCGCCAATGGGCAGCCTTTTTCAAAGAAAATCAGTTCCTGATTGGCTTATCCATAGACGGGCTCAGTGATATTCACGACCGATACCGCATTTCGGTAAACGGCAAGCCAACCTATGAAAAAGTCAAAAGTGCTGTCGAATTATTGAATGAATTTGGCGTAGCATTTAACACCCTGACGGTGGTGAATGACCGCAACTGGCAGCTCGGCAAAGAGACCTATCACGCCCTCAAACAGCTCGGCAGTCGTTATATGCAGTTCATTCCGGTGGTGGAGCATAATCACGGCAAACTGCAACCATTCTCCGTGCCTCCACACGGCTACGGCAAATTCTTAGTTGATGTGTTTAATGAATGGCTACCCGATAGGGGGCAAATCTTTGTGATTGAGTTCGATAACCTACTCGGGCAGTGGCTCGGCTATCCGTCCAACAACTGCGTTTTCCGCCCGACTTGTGGGCAATCGCTAGTGGTAGAATCCTGTGGCGATGTGTATAGTTGCGACTATTTTGTCTATCCCGATTACAAAGTCGGCAACCTGAATCAGCAATCAATGGCGGACATTGTCTTATCGCCCCAACAACTTCAATTCGGCAACAACAAGCGGGATAAACTCTCCGAACTTTGCAAATCCTGCAAATTTCGCATTCTCTGTCACGGCGGCTGCCCGAAACATCGCATCATTCCGCAGGCAGAGGGCGAAAAGCATAACTACCTCTGTGCCTCTTACCAACACTGGTTTGCAGAAACTTCCACCGCAATGCGACAGATGAGTGAGCAGATTAGGTTTGCGAGTAGATAATTAAAATAAACAAGCGGTTAAATTTCTTCAATTTTTTGTAAATTTTTAGAGAAATTTAACCGCTTGCATTGGTCGTATTTATAGAGGCTAATTGCAATTAGCCTCTATAAATATTATAGCTTTCCTAGCTTTTCTTTGTAGTGATAGCGACAAACAGAGAGATATTTATCATTACCACCAATTTGGATTTGCTCGCCATCTTTAATTGCTTCACCTTTTTCATTAAGGCGGACAACAAAATGCGCTTTTCTGCCACAATCACAGATAGTTTTTAGCTCTTCCAATTCATCAGCCCAAGCTAATAGATATTTGCTTCCTTCAAACAGTTCTGATTGGAAATCGGTTCTTAATCCATAACAGAGGACAGGAATTTTTAATTTATCTACTACATCGGTTAATTGGTAAACCTGAGTTTTTGTTAAAAACTGAGCTTCATCAATTAAGATACAGTGTAACGTTTCTTGTGAATTTAATGCTTTAATTTCCTTGAATAAATCGGTTTCTGCATTGAATAATTTAGCTTCTTGTGAAATACCAATACGAGAACTAACTTTGCCAACGCCAAATCTATCATCAATCGCTGCAGTATAAACGAGCGTATTCATTCCGCGTTCTTGGTAATTGTGAGAAGATTGAAGCAGGGTGGTTGATTTTCCTGCATTCATTGAAGAGTAGTAAAAATAGAGCTTTGCCATAATATAGAACAATAAAAAAACGGCTAATAATTTAGCCGTTTTTAGCTTAAGGATTAAACGTTGTCGATTTGACCTAAAAGTGAACGTAAACGATCTTGGAAATTTTGTTGTTCCGCTTTTAACTGCTCGTATTCGTTGCGTAAAGTTTCATTTTCTTGTTTAGCTGTATCATTTTTACCTTTTAGCTCTTCAACTTCTAATTGAAGTAATTGGATTGTTTCAACAGCTTGTTTAATTTTTTCTTCTAATTGGTCTAAAACCGATAATGACATAATAAATTCCCTCTAAATGATTGTAAAACTTATAAAGATTATACTCTAAATCAGACTTTATTTTTATAAAAAAGTTTGGTTATTTATGAATTTTTATTCAAATGGTGATTTTTTAGTAACGTAATTTTTCAGTTACTGTTAAAATGTAATCTCACTTCTTTTAAAGTTTTTCTTTCAAGAAACTAAGGAATAAAAATGAAACGAAATCTCTCTTTTGAATTTTCTCGTGTAACAGAAGCGGCTGCACTTGCGGCGTATTCTTGGCTCGGGCGTGGTGATAAAAATGCGGCTGATGAAGCGGCTGTTAAGGCAATGCGCTTTATGCTTAACCAAATGGAAATTCGTGGTGAAGTTGTTATCGGAGAAGGGGAAATTGATGAAGCTCCTATGCTCTATATTGGGGAAAAAATCGGTTTGTCTCGTTTGGAAGACGATGAAATTGCCATTGCAGTTGATCCGATTGACGGTACACGCATTACAGCAATGGGGCAAGCAAATGCACTTTCTGTTCTTGCAGCAGGTGGTAAAGATACATTCTTAAAAGCACCTGATATGTATATGGAAAAGCTGGTAGTAGGCACTGAATGCAAAGGAATGATCGATTTAAACCTCCCGCTTGAACAAAATCTTCGCCGTGTTGCTTCTAAAAAAGGCAAATTACTTTCTCAATTAACTATTGCTATTTTAGCAAAACCTCGCCACGAGCAAATTATTGCTGATGTGCAAAAACTCGGGGTAAGGGTAATTGCAATTCCTGATGGCGATGTGGCAGCTGCAGTGCAATGCTGTTTACCTGATGGCGAATTAGATCTGCTTTATGGCATTGGTGGCGCACCTGAAGGTGTTGTAGCAGGTGCGGCAATTCGTGCTTTAGGTGGTGATATGAATGCTCGTTTAATTCCTCGCAACCAGGTAAAAGGGAATACCCCTGAGCACTTAACTGCAACAGAAAAAGAGCTTTCTCGCTGTAAAGAGATGAACGTACCGATTAATACGGTGCTGAAATTAGAAGATTTAGTGCGTGATGATAATCTCGTTTTTGTCGCAACGGGTATTACATCGGGGGATTTATTAAAAGGCATTAAGCGTAGAGGCAATATTGCCAGCACAGAAACCCTATTAATTCGTGGTAAATCAAGAACTATCCGTAAAATCCAATCTGACCATTACGTTGATCGTAAAGATAATGAACTTCTTTCATTAATGGATTTATGATTTTCTCCATAAAGTCGGGCAATATGCCCGATTTTTTTATACCTTTCCAATACGTTGTAACGATTATTCTGTTTGATGGGTATTAATTGCACATAAATTAAACCCTAATGTTTCTGCAACTACACAAATTGTCTGAAACTTCACTTGGCTTGGGTCTTTAAATAAACGTTTAAGCGTAGAGCTAGAAACCCCTGTTTGCATTTCAAGCGTAGTGAGTTCAACCCCTAATAGTTTCCTTTGAGCATTTAATTGCTTTCCAAAATGCTCCAAATCATTAATTTTATTCTTCTCAAATAATTTCCGCTCTTCTTGTTCTTGCTTCAATGCCTGTTTTCGCAATTGGTTTAACTGGTTAATCTGATTTTGTAATTCTGCTGATAGCTTCATAATTACCTCTGTTTACAATTGGTCTTTTTTGATCAGAATTCTATTTTTATGGGTCAAATACAACCTTTGCATTATCTCAAGGTTTATATTTAATCTTAAATTATTTTTAGGTGGTGTTCAATATATCAAATATAAACCGTAATGAAATTAAGCCTGATTAAAAATATGGAATTATTTATGTTAGAATAGCCACACTAAAATGATATAAAGAGAGGAAGTTATGGATCTCGCTTATTTGGCAAAAATGCCGCAAGAGGAATTTACCGCACGCCGTGAGCGTGTATTTGAGCAAATGCAAGATAATTCAGCATTATTGGTGTTTACTGAATCAGAAAAACGCCGTAACAGTGATTGCGATTATCTATTTAGATCTGATAGTTACTTCTGGTATCTCAGTGGATTTGCTGAGCCAAAATCGGCGATATTATTGGTTAAGCAAGACGATAAAGCAGAGAGTATTATTTTTGTGCGTAAAAAAGACTCGTTAATGGAAACTTGGAATGGCAGAAGATTAGGTGTTGAAAATGCACTAAAAACGTTACACTTTAACGAAGCTTTTGATATCGATGAAATTCAAGTGATACTTGCAAAAAAATTAGTAAATTTAACCGCTTGTTACTATGTATTTGGTATGCAAAAGTGGGGGGATGATATTCTTTTCTCTACATTTAATGAGATGAAAGCCAATCGTCAGAAAACCCCTACTATATTAATCGATTGGCAGCCTATGCTCTCTGAAATGCGTTTAATTAAATCGGATTTAGAGGTTGCTCTCATTCAACAGGCTTGCCATATTTCTGCAATGGCACATATTCGAGCAATGAAACAAGCACGTCCGAATCGTTATGAATTAGAAATTGAAGGGGAGTTGCAATATGAATTTACTCGCTTTGGGGCACGATTTCCTGCTTATAATTTTATTGTGGCGGGAGGGGAAAATGCTTGCATTTTGCACTACAATGAAAATGACCAAGTGCTAAACGATGGAGATTTATTACTCATTGATGCAGGGGCAGAATTTGCTCATTATGCAGGGGATATTACTCGCACTTTCCCAATAAACGGCAAGTTTTCTGAGCCACAAAAAGAGCTATATGAATTAACATTAACAATGTTGAAAGAGGCAACTAAGCTACTTGTGCCGAACAGTTCTATCAAGGCAGCTAATGACAAAGCGGTTCAAATTCTCACAGAAGGCTTAGTACGTTTAGGTATTTTAACGGGGAAGGTCGATGAATTGATTGAGCAGAAGGCGTATCGTCAATTCTATATGCACGGCTTAGGGCATTGGTTAGGGTTAGATGTACACGATGTGGGCGATTATGGCACAGAGCGAGATCGCCCATTACAGATTGGTATGGTGCTAACGGTTGAGCCGGGTATCTATATTCCGAAAGAAGCAAACGTACCCGAGCAATATAAAGGTATTGGTATTCGCATTGAAGATAACTTGCTGATTACCGACTACGGTAATAAAAACTTAACCAGCGGCTGCCCGAAAGAAATTGCGGATATTGAGCAGTTAATGCAATCGGCTCAATAATTTACAATGTTTTGTAAAAAATTATTCACAATCCTTGTAAGTATTGTTCACAGCATCGCTGCCGTTGGTAAAGCTAACGTTCAAAAAGTGATACTTTTTGTGACCGCTTGCTTTGATATTTTTCTGAATTTCGCTTAAGCTAACTAAACCAAATGCAGTGTTTGGGGTATATAGTACATTAAGGAGTGTAATATATGTATTTTGAAATTTATCAAGATGCTAAAGGCGAATACCGCTGGCGTTTAAAAGCAGGTAATCACGAAGTGGTTGCAACTGGTGAAGCGTATAAAACCAAACAAGGTTGCCAAAAAGGTATTGAAGCCGTTAAAAAAGTAACCGCAGAAACAGAAGTTAAAGATTTAACAAAAGCGGAAGCATAATAAATGAAGCCCTGATATTTTTAATATCGGGGCTTTGTTATTTATGCAAAAAATATGATTAATTATTCAATTTAATGGTTGCGGATTTTTCTAAAAAAGCTAATATAGTGGCTATTATTATGAGGAAATTATGCACAACACAGAATTAGCTTTAGCCCAATGGTTTAGACAATCTACGCCTTATGTCAATATGCACAGAGGAAAAACCTTTGTCATTATGCTTGATGGCGATGTTATCGAAAGTCCAAATTTTATTAATATAATCAATGATATTAGCTTACTACACAGCTTGAATATCAAATTAGTAATTGTGTTTGGAGCAAGACCACAGATTAATCAGCTCTTAACCCAAAATAACATTGAGCCTGAATATTACAATAATATTCGAATTACAAATCTGCAATCACTAGAGTATGTTAAACAGGCGGTAGGGAAAGTCCATTACGACTTATTTGCCCGCCTTTCGTTGCGTTTACCGCATTCCGAAGTGATTAATGTAGTGAGCGGTAATATGATCTTGGCTCAGCCAATTGGCGTAGTTGATGGGGTAGATTATGCCTTAAGTGGCAAAATTCGCCACATTAATGTGGAGAGCATCAAACAGCAGCTTGCACAAAATTCAATCGTATTACTTGGACCTATAGCGCCTTCTGTAACAGGAGAGATGTTTAATTTACCGTTTGAAGATATTGCCACTCAAGTTGCAATTAAACTTCGTGCCGATAAATTAATCGGTTTTTGTGAAGAGCAGGGTATTTTAGATGAAGCAGGCAATGTCATTTCGGATATCTTGCCACAAGATGCACAAAAGGTGCTGAACAATTTAATCGAGCAAGGGCAGTATCATACAGCAAAAGCCCGTTTTTTACAGGCAGCGATCAGTGTTTGTCGAGAGGGGGTAAAACGTTCCCATTTACTGAGCTATAAAGAAGATGGCTCACTACTGCAAGAGTTATTCTCTCGTGATGGTATCGGTACACAGTTCTCAATGGAAAACTCGGAAAATATTCGTATTGCTACTGCAAGATATATTCCGGGATTACTGGATTTAATTCGTCCTCTTGAACAACAGGGCATTCTGGTTAAACGCTCTCGTGAACAGCTAGAAATGGAAATTGCTAACTATACCATTATTGAGCGTGATGGCGTAGTTATTGCGTGTGCGGCATTGAATGTCTATCCGGAAGAAAAAATGGCAGAAATGGCTTGCGTGGCAGTTCACCCGGATTATCGAGATTCCTCAAGAGGCGATATTTTATTGGAGAATATCCGCAAACGGGCAGAGCAGTTAGGAATGGAAAAGCTCTTTGTGCTAACCACCCGAACTACTCAATGGTTTCAAGAACGTGGTTTTAGATTAGCAGATGCTCAAGATTTACCTCGTTATAAGCGAGAAAATTATAACTATCAACGCAGATCAAAAGTATTGATATTGCCACTCTAAGATAAGAAAATCCCTTTATCTTTGATCTGACCCAAAAAGTTAGACTGCTCTAATTCAAGGACTGAGTTCTGTACTCCACAGGGCTCAGTCCTTTTAGCTTCACTTGAATACGCTCATTATTGTAGTAATGAATGTACTCTTGAATAGTTTGTTTAAGCTCAGCAAGCGTGTTAAACCGCTTACCAAAATAACACTCCGTTTTGAGTCGCCCGAAAAAGCTTTCCATTGCACTGTTATCCAAGCAATTTCCCTTTCTTGACATACTTTGTCTAATGCCATTTTGTTAGCAAATTGTCTGAAAACCTAACATTTGATATTGCCAACCTTGGTCGGAATGTAATATCGGTGTTGAACCGTCAAGCCTTGCCACCGCTTGATTCATCATTCGAGTTATCTGCCCAAAATTCGGGGGTTCTGCCAAGTCATAGGCGATAATTTCGCCATTAAATAAGTCCTTAATCAGTGATAAATAAAGTTTACCTTCCGCACATTTGAACTCGGTTATGTCTGTGCCCCATTTCTCATTGGGTTTTGTTGCATTAAAATCTTGCTGTAAGCGATTTTCTGTAATCCGACCCACTTCGCCTTGATACGAGCGATATTTTCGGTACTTGCATTTCCCTTTCAACCCCAATTTTTGCATTATCGCTTGGACTTTTTTATGGTTAATTGTCCATATTTTTCTCAATATTTTAGGTAATAAGCCGTTTATACCCTGTTTCTCAAAGGCTTGCAACCATTGGCTGATAAGAGCAGGGGAAGGAATGCCAAAATGCAAAGCGACTTTTTTGTAGAAAATTGCTCGTTTTTAACCGCTTGTATCACAGATAATTTGAATTCGGAGGAGTAAGTTTGCTTTTTACCTAAAACAGCTAACACATTGAAACCATAATGATAATATTGGTTAATCCAAAGTCGTAATGTGCTTTTCTCTAGCTGAAAATACTGACGAGTAAGCGAGTGATTTTTCTCGGTTTGAAGGTAAAATTCGATCACTTGTTGTTTGAAAGATTGGTTGTATTTAGTCATAAAAATCTGCACCTTAGTCAGTTGGTTATTTAGTCCAACTTTTGGGGTGCAGTTCACAATAAAGGGATTTATTTTTGCAAATTTTAACGAAAATCTAACCGCTTACAGAGCGTTTTTATCGCCACGAGAGAGGCTAATAACGCCAGAGCGTACGATTTCAACAATTGAGGTTTCTTCCTTCACAGCGTCAATAAAGGCATTGAGTTTCTCGCTTGATCCAGCTAATTGAATGGTGTAAAGCTTTGGTGTTAAATCCACGATTTGCCCACGATAAATATCCACCATACGTTTTAATTCATCACGAGATGAGCCTGTGGCACGCACTTTTACTAATAACACTTCACGCTCAACGTGCTCGTAAGCACTTAAATTGCTTACTTTAAATACATCGACTAATTTGTGTAATTGTTTTTCAATTTGCTCTAATACCTTTTCTTCGCCTTGTGCGACAATTGTCATTCGTGAAAGGCTTGGATCGTCGGTTGGAGCAACGGTTAAACTTTCAATGTTAAAGCCACGTTGTGAGAACAAGGCAACCACACGAGATAACGCCCCTGATTCGTTCTCTAATAATACTGCTAATGTTCTACGCATTTGTTCTCTCCGTTTTACTTAACATCATTTCATTCATTGCACCGCCACGAATTTGCATTGGGTAAACGTGCTCTGTTTCATCAATCAGAATATCCACAAACACCAATTTATCTTTAATACTAAAGGCTTGTGTTAATTTTTCTTCCAATTCAGATGGGTGATCAATTTGAATTCCAACGTGTCCATAGGCTTCGGCTAATTTAGCGAAGTTTGGCAGAGAATTCATATACACCTGTGAATGACGACCTGAATAGATAATATCCTGCCACTGCTTTACCATACCTAAGAAGCGATTATTTAAGCTGATAATCACAACCGGCGTATCGTATTGTTTAGCCGTTGAAAGCTCTTGAATATTCATCTGAATACTGCCATCGCCCGTTACACAAATAACCGTTGCCTCTGGGTGAGCAAATTTAACGCCCATTGCAGCAGGTAAGCCAAAGCCCATTGTGCCTGCACCGCCTGAGTTAATCCAACGGCGTGGTTTATCAAAACCATAATGAAGGGCTGCAAACATTTGGTGTTGTCCTACATCTGATGCCACATAAGCCTCTCCATTTGTGAGTTTGTGGATCATTTTAATGACTTGTTGTGGTTTAATTACTTCTGAACTTTCTTCAAAAGTAAGACAGTTACGAGCTTTCCATTCATCAATTTGCTGCCACCAAGCGGTCAAATCTGTCTGACTTTTTGCAAGATTTTCATCATCAAGCAATGATAAAAATTCGTCCATTACATTTTTCGCACTGCCTACAATCGGAATATAGGCAGGTACGGTTTTAGAAATAGAGGCTGGGTCAATATCAACGTGAATAACTTTAGCGTTAGGACAGTATTTCGCTAAATTATTTGTTGTACGATCATCAAAACGTACACCAATACCTAAAATCAAATCACTTTCGTGCATAGCATTGTTTGCTTCATAAGTGCCGTGCATACCAAGCATTCCTAAGAATTGTCTATCAGAAGCAGGGTAAGCACCTAATCCCATTAATGATGTTGTAACGGGAAGGTTTAATTTTTGAGCAAACTCCGTTACTTCCGCAGAACATTCTGCACTAATCACGCCACCGCCGATATAGAGGATGGGCTTTTTCGTTACCAATAAAGCTTTTAATGCTTTTTTGATTTGACCTTTATGACCTTGTACCGTTGGGTTATATGAACGCATTGGCACTGATTTTGGATATTCATACGGATATTTATTTAGTGGGTTTACCATATCTTTTGGAATATCAATCACTACAGGGCCGGGACGACCAGTTGAAGCTATATAGAATGCTTTTTTAATTATGTGGGGAATATCTTCCGTTCTTTTTACTAGGAAACTGTGCTTTACCACTGGACGAGAAATACCTATCATATCGCATTCTTGGAATGCATCGCTTCCAATAAAGCTAGATGGCACTTGCCCTGATAAGATTACCATTGGGATAGAATCGGTATAAGCAGTTAAAATACCTGTAATGGTATTAGTTGCTCCTGGTCCTGAAGTGACCAATACACAACCTACTTTACCTGTAGAGCGAGCATAACCGTCTGCCATATGCACAGCCGCTTGCTCGTGGCGAACAAGAACGTGGTTTAAGCCAAGTGTATGAATAGCATCATAAATATCAAGAACAGAACCGCCCGGATAACCGAAAACGTATTCTACGCCTTCGTCCTTGAGCGACTGTACAACCATTTCTGCACCAGAAAGTTTTTTCATTAAATCCTCCAACCAAATAAAATCCTGTTTTAGATAAGATAGAGCGATTTTGCAACAAAACTTGAGTGCTGTCTAGCCGGAAAGGATTAAACTTTATTGCATTTTTATGGTTTTATCTGTTTTTAAATTTGATTCATCTGGTTTTTTATAAAAATAAATCCAATAAAAATTGGATTTATGATTTTATATTCTATATTTTATGCTTTAGGCAAAATTTAAAACTTTCTTACGAAAACGTTTTCTTTGCATAAAAAATATACTACAGAAAGGTTTTATGATTTGCAAAAAATTTAGCAAATTTAACCGCTTGTATGGCTAATTTTCCTCAAGTAATGCCAGCTTTTCATTGGCATCGGTAGTAATTTTAGCAATCGCATTGCGGTAGGTAATTTCTAAAGTTTCTCGGCTGGTCGCAATTACACCTTGATCGAGCAAGAAACCATCTTTGACATCATAAACCCAGCCGTGTAATGAGAGTGATTTGCCTCGTTCCCAAGCAGCCCTGATAATAGAAGATTGTCCTAAATTATACACTTGCTCTGCTACATTCAAACGAGTTAGTACATTTGAACGCTCTTCATAAGGTAGCTTTCCTAATAGGTAGCTATGCTTAAGCCAAATATCTCGAATGTGGAGCAGCCAATTGTTAATTAAACCAAGATCGCTTTGTGCCATTGCAGCATTAATGCCACCACAATTGGTATGCCCACAGATGATAATATGTTCAATTTCGAGTACATCAACAGCATACTGTACGACTGATAAACAGTTTAAATCAGTATGAATAACCATATTAGCTACATTTCTATGTACAAATAATTCACCCGGTTCTAGACCCGTTAATTTTTCAGCAGGCACACGGCTATCCGAGCAGCCAATCCACAAATAGGTCGGCTTTTGATGTTCGGCTAATTTTTTAAAATAATCGGATTGTTCATCCTTCATCTGAGTTGCCCAAGCGTGATTATTCGCAAATAGGCGTTCAATTTTCTCCATAAATTCTCCTTTTTATGCTCTATTTTTATCCGACTAAGATTATATGATTAAATTGGAAAGTAGGGTAGGCAAAAATAAAAATGCCCTTTGCGTGAAGGGCATTTATTAGTCAATAATAAGTCAATTATTGTGTTGCTTGAATAGCAGTTAATGCGATTGTATAAATAATGTCATCAACTAAAGCCCCACGAGATAAGTCATTTACAGGTTTACGCATACCTTGCAACATCGGACCAATAGAGACTAAATCGGCAGAACGTTGTACTGCTTTATAGGTGGTATTACCAGTGTTTAAATCTGGGAATACAAACACCGTTGCTTTACCTGCTACTGGCGAGTTTGGTGCTTTTGAGCGAGCAACGTCTTCCATAATCGCCGCATCATATTGTAACGGACCATCAATCACTAAGTCCGGACGTTTTTCTTGTGCAATACGAGTTGCTTCTTTTACTTTCTCTACATCTGCGCCAGAGCCAGAAGTACCGGTAGAATAGGAGATCATCGCAACACGAGGCTCAATACCAAATGCTTTCGCTGATTCAGCGGATTGAATTGCAATTTCAGCTAATTGTTCTGCGGTTGGATCTGGGTTTACTGCACAGTCACCATATACCAATACTTGATCAGGTAGTAGCATAAAGAAGATTGAAGAAACAATTGAGCTGCCCGGTGCAGTTTTAATGATCTGCATTGGCGGACGGATTGTATTTGCTGTTGTATGTACAGCACCTGAGACTAAACCATCAACTTCATTAGCTTCAAGCATCATTGTACCTAATACTACATTGTCTAATAGCTGTTCACGGGCAACAACTTCAGTCATACCTTTTGCTTTACGCAATTCAACTAAACGATCAACATAGTTATCACGAATACTTGCAGGGTCAATAACCACAACACCTTTACCTAATACAACCCCTTGTGCTTCTGCAACACGTTGTACATCGGTTGGATTAGCCAATAAGATACATTCTGCAATACCACGTTCAGCACATAATGCTGCCGCTTTAACAGTACGGGGTTCATCACCTTCGGGTAATACAATGCGTTTTTTCGCTTGGCGAGCATATTCAGTTAATTGATAACGGAATGCTGCAGGAGAGAGGCGACGAGTACGAGTGCCAGCCTTAGACATTTCATCAATGAAGTTCACATTAAATTGACTTGCCATATACTCTTTGATCGCGGCGATACGCTCTTTATCATCTACAGGCACTTCTAAGCTAAAACTTTGCAAGCTCAATGCCGTTTGCCAAGTGTTTCCTTCAATACGGAATACAGGAACACCTGTTTCAAAGGCTTGTTGGCAAAGTTTGCCAATGATGTTATCAATTTTGTAACCGCCTGTTAATAAAATAGCACCAATTTTCACGCCATTCATCACAGCAAGTGAAGCAGCAACTAATACTTCTGGACGATCTGCTGAAGTCACCAATAAACTCCCTGCTTTAAAGTGATCCACCATATGTGGTAAGCTGCGGGCACAGAAAGTAACACCACGAATACGGCGAGTTTTAAGTTCGCCCTCATTGATAATAGAAGCACCTAAATGTTTAGCAACATCAATAGCACGAGTAGCAATCAGCTCTGCTTTCCAACCGATACAACCTAAGAGTTCAATTGGGCTTTTCGCAAAGAGATTTTCTACTTCAGCTACATTGTTGTTAGAGTGTTGGAATGAATCGAAAATTTCAGTTAAATCTGGGCGAGTTCTACCAGAATCATCAACAGGTGCATTGAATTTATTGATAATAACACCTAATAAATTCGGATTGTGGCGACCACCAAACTGTGAAGCCGCGGCTTCAATACGCTCTTTTAATTGAGCAGGCGTATCTGAAGCTGGAGCTGCGACTAACACGATCTCAGCATCAAGCGATTGTGCAATCTCATAGTTAATGCTGTTAGCATAAGAATTTTTACGGGTTGGAATTAAACCTTCAATAATGATAATTTCATTATTTTTAGATAGTTTTTGGTGGCGTTCTACCACTTTTTCCAATAACACATCAGTTTGGTTTTGACCGATTAACGCTTCCGCTTCGCTAAGCATAAATGGCTCGCCAACTTCTGTGGTTTGGTCTGCACGAATAATAGTGGTTGAGCGGTCTAAGGTATCTTCGCCACTAATAGGCTGGGCAATTGGTTTTAAGAAGCCAACTTTAGAACCTTTTTGCTCTAGTGCGTGAACTAAGCCTAAACTTACGCTTGTTAAGCCAACACCCGTTGAAACAGGGATAAGAATAATTGTTCTAGACATAATTATTTCCAATTAGAAAGTGAAAGGGCAGAATATCTGCCCCTGTATCATTATAGTGCTAATTTAGCGGTATCTTGTGCAATTACTAACTCTTCGTTAGTTGGGATTACAACTGCTTTGAATGCTGAGTCATCAGTTGTAATTACCCCATCTTTACCAAAACGAGCAGCTAGGTTACGCTCTTTATCTAGCTTAATACCAAATAATTTTAAGTGATTTAAGGTTAATTCACGCACTAAACCAGAGTTTTCGCCGATACCGCCTGTAAAGGCAATAGCATCTAAGTGATCAGAACCTAAAATCGCCATATATGAACCGATATATTTAGCTAAACGGTAGCTATAAACATCTAAAGCACGTTTTGCTTCTGGTTTAGATTCATCACTGTAGTTATCTTCAGAGTAACGGCAGTCGCTGGTTACACCTGTTAAGCCTAAAAGACCTGATTGTTTTACTAGAGTATCATCAATCTCTTTCATTGACATACCTAAGTTGTTGTATAAGAAAGAGATGATGGCTGGGTCTAAATCACCAGAACGAGTGCCCATTACTAAACCTTCTAATGGTGTTAAACCCATTGAAGTGTCAATACACTTACCGTTACGCACAACTGATACAGAACCACCATTACCTAAATGGCAGATAATTGCGTTTGTTTGATCTACCGGTTTATCTGCTAATTCAGCAATTTGTGAAGTGATGTAGAAATGACTGGTACCGTGGAAACCGTAACGGCGAATACCATTTTCTTTATATAATTTGTATGGGAGAGCATATAAGAATGCCTGTTCTGGCATTGTTTGGTGGAACGCAGTATCGAATACAGCCACGTTTTTATCTTTTAATTCAGGGAAGATGCGGAATGCTTCATTGATACCGATTAAATGTGCAGGGTTGTGTAGTGGTGCAAATTGGCTTGCTTCTTCAATACCTTTAATCACTTCATCTGTAATAACTACAGAAGAGGTGAATTTCTCGCCACCGTGAACAATACGATGACCAATAGCACCAATGTTTTCTTTTAATTCATTAGGTAATAATTTTTCAGCAATAAATGTAAGTGCTTCGCTATGTGCTGCACCTGCGCCTAAATCGGCATTACCTTTCTCTCCATTTAACTTCCATTTGATACGAGCATCTTCTAAATTAAATGCTTCAGCCAGACCAGATAACTTTTCATCACCAGTTTTCGGATCTAAAATGGCAAATTTAAGAGATGAACTACCACAGTTAAGAATTAAGATTAAGTTTTTAGACATGGTCAAATTACCTTATTTTTGAAATGACGTTGAATAAAATACAAATTTTTACTTGTATATTCGGGCATAAAGGATACACCTTTCAGCCATTAAAATAAATGCTTGAAATAAAAGAAAGGCAAAAATGTGCTTAAAATTTGATATAATAAGGTATAAATGTGAAAAAACATAGCAAACAAGCGGTTATTTTTTTAAAATATTTTGCAGTTTTCTGTTTTTATTTCATTTGGAGATTCATTTATGCTAAATAGAAGAAAGTTTATTCAACTTGGTGCAAGTGCGATGCTTATTTTAGGCACTCAACCCTCTGCTTTTGCCCAAAATGCTCAAAATAAAGCCTCATTACGTGTGATTGCAACAACAGATATTCACAGTTTTTTAACCGATTTTGATTATTATAAAGATGCACCAACCGAAAAATTTGGTTTTACTCGAGCTGCAACCTTAATAAAACAGGCTAGAGAGCAAGTAAGAAACAGTGTTCTAGTTGATAATGGTGATTTAATCCAAGGTAATCCTATTGCCGACTATCAATCTACTAAGGGCTCAAAAGAGGGCAGAGCAGAGCCTTCAATTATGGCATTAAATGCGATGCAATATGATGTTGGGACATTAGGTAATCACGAATTTAACTACGGGTTAGCTTATTTGGATAGTGCAATTAAGCAGGCTAAATTCCCTATCATTAATGCCAATATTGTAAAACCGGGAACTGATTCGCCATTCTTCACACCTTATATTATTCAAGAGAAAAAAATCATTGATGAAAATGGTAAAGAGCAAACCATCAAAATCGGTTATATCGGTTTTGTGCCTCCACAAGTAATGGTGTGGGATAAAGCAAATTTGGAAGGACAGGTTGAGGCAAGAGATATTGTTAAAACTGCACAAAAATATGTTCCTATGCTAAAAGAAGCTGGCGCAGACATTGTTATCGCACTTGCTCATACAGGGCCATCAGATGAGCCTTACCAAGAAGGAGCGGAAAATTCAGCATTCTATCTTGCTGATGTAAAAGGACTTGATGCGGTTGTTTTCGGACATTCGCACCGATTATTCCCAAATAAAGAATTTGCTACGTCTCCAAATGCAGATATTGCAAAAGGTACAATGAAAGGTATCCCGCAAAGTATGGCTGGCTATTGGGCAAACAATATTAGTGTAATTGATTTAAATTTGGCTCAAAATAACGGCAAATGGGTAGTTGTGGACGGTAGAGCAGAGTTACGCCCGATCTATGACAATGAAACGAAAAAAGCAACCGTTGAAAACCACCCGGAAATTGCAGCGTTATTAAAAGAAACACACGAAGAAACCCGTAAATTTGTGGCTCAACCAATCGGTAAAGCAACAGATAATATGTACAGCTATCTTGCTTTAGTTCAAGATGACCCAACCATTCAAATTGTAAACCAAGCACAAAAAGCCTATGTAGAAAACGTGGTTAAAGGCTTGCCTGAACTTGCAGAGCTTCCTATTCTAAGTGCTGGAGCCCCATTTAAAGCGGGTGGTCGTAAAAACGATCCAACAGGCTATACCGAAGTTGATAAAGGCGAATTAACCTTCCGTAATGCGGCAGATTTATACCTTTATCCAAACACCTTGGTGGTAGTTAAAGCCAGCGGTGCAGAATTAAAAGAGTGGTTAGAATGCAGTGCTGGAATGTTCAAACAAATAGATGTAACGAGCGATAAACCACAATCCCTACTGGATTGGACAGGATTCCGCACCTACAATTTTGATGTGATTGATGGGGTAAGTTATCAATTTGACTTAACGCAACCTGCTCGTTATGACGGCGATTGTAAGTTAATCAACGAAAATGCTCATCGTGTGGTTAATTTGACTTTTGAAGGAAAACCAGTCGATCCAAACCAATCGTTTTTAATTGCCACTAACAACTACCGAGCTTATGGTGCGAAATTCCCAGGAACAGGCGATAAACACATTGTTTTTGCAGCCCCTGATGAAAATCGCCAAGTATTAGCGAATTATATTACCGCAGAAAGTAAAACTCACGGACAAGTAAGCCCGAAAGCAGATAACAACTGGCGAATTGCACCAATTAATTCAACAGTAAAACTTGATGTTCGTTTTGAAACCTCACCAACGGAAAAAGCAAAAGCCTTTATTAAAGAGAATGCTCAATATCTGATGGAGTATGTTGAAAACGATGAAACAGGCTTTGCGGTGTATCGTATTGATTTAACGAAGTAATATAAAATAACAAGCGGTTGGATTTTCTAAATTTTTGGCAAAATTTTTATAAAATTCAACCGCTTATTTTAACTAGAACTGTTCAGCAATATTTTGACGAATTTCATCAAAATTAGTTTCTTTAACCAATTTACCATTTTCAAAAATCACTTCTAAAAGATCATCAGAACAATCATCTAGGGCAGTTAAACCATCGATATAGCTCTCTAAAGTCGTTACCTTTACTCGGCCTTTTTGCGATTTTTTCAAGCCATCATCGGTTTTTGGAGCTTTGAAAATAGCTTTCTCAGCGCCATTAATGGTGATGGAAGTCGCTTTAATCGCAAAACCAAGCGTATCTCTTGTATTGCGTTGATAGGTTTGAGCCCCAACACCAAATATAATATTGCTTGAAGCAAAACCTTTCGCTTCCAATCCCTCCAAAATTTTAACCATTTTTTCATAGGTTACACCATCGCCATAAATAGCCCCAATATGCGAATTAAGCACTTTATAGCCTTTGTTATTGATTGTTCCACCGAAAATATCCCATAAACACTCAATTAATCCTTTGCGTTCGTGTTCGGTTCCGGCGGTAACATCGCCACAAATAATGGTAAAAAAGTCGCCACTATCAGGGCGAATAACAACTTTTGCTGATTCTGGACGAGCTAAAATTTCCTCTTTGAGTAATGGCAGATTTACCGTGATGTTATGCCAAAAATCGGTAGTATCCGCTACAATAGAGAGCATATTATTCGGATATTTATTCATTAAATAGCGGAAGGTTGGCAATTCATCAACCCCGTGCGAACTCATTACAGAATGCTCGGAAGCTGGAATTGATGTACCGATTAAATTTTTAGAGCCATAATAGGCCTCCACAAATGAAATGGCAGGAATGGTATCTGTACCTAAAAATGAGGTTAAATGCCCAGCTCCAGAGGTTTCAGCTGATTCTAATGAACTCATTCCACGCATTGAAAAATCGTGCGATTGGAAGGGTAGATGGCGATGATCATCGCAGGTTTGCTCGGAAAACTGCATTAATGTTTTACGATAAGCAAAAGCAATAGAGGCTGATGTTATCGGCTGCCATAACGAAACATTAATCAACGTTTCCAAATAATTGGTAAGCCAAAAGAAATCAGGATGCGTGTTTTCAATAGTCATCATCGGCACTTTAATTGCCACTGATTTACCTTCAGGAATAGCTTTAATTCTAATTGGCAAATAACCTAATTGATGTAATTGTGCGATATGTTCGCCAGAATCTTCAATGTGTAATGTATCTGCAATAAATTTCGTGTATTCAGTCACAACTTCAGATTCTGAACGAGAGAAAAAATTATCATTAAAATAATGAATTAAGTATTTCATAATAAAGGCTTGAAAACCAAATGAAACAATACGATGCAGAAATGGAGCCTTTGCATTACTACGAGGTGTAAAGGTGCTATATAAAAATTGTGAACCTTCTGGATATTGTATTCTGTGCGAGGTTTTGTAAAAATCACATAATAATGATGGGATTGCAGTAGATTTGATTTTTTTATCTAATATGCTATTCATTTGGCAAATTCCTTATGTCATTTTAAGTTGCTAAAGCCTAACATAACTTAGTTTAAAATGGAAAGTATTTATTACAAAATGAGAATGAACCCCAAATAATAACCCTCAATAAAAATTCGCATAATGGCCTACAGGTTATGTTACAATTCGAGTGCAGTATAATTGGGCTTGCCCCTACTGCACGAGAATTTACACATAACCTGTTGTTATGCGAAATTATGGCTAATATTACCTTATCTCATCTTACACCAAAGCATTTTTATGAAACGGTCAAACTACTTAAAACGACCGAACACCGCATTTATATAGGTGTTAATTCCATTGAAGTCCGTTTTAAACTTGATAATAATGAAAGTAAAACCGACACAGACAAACGTTTTGACCAATTAGAGCATTTTATGCTGTTTTTGCAGGAACTTGTTAATTCTAATGTACCAATAGATCTTGATGAATTTGTAAAAACTTACAGTAAAAGTCCAAGATGTGGGTATTTTAGAGGGCGGTGATATGACCTTTTAGGGGGAAAATGGAGTTGTTAGGGCAGTGGACTACCCTATAATAGTCCACTCATCGTCTGTAAGGACGGTGAGACCTCCTTTTTGAAAGAGACTTTGATAGAAATTGCAAGAAGAACAGGAATAAAACTGAAATCATCAAATGTGACTTTTGAAATAGACGGAGATCTTGATGTTCAAGAGCTATCTCACCCTTATGAATCTATTCCTAGCCATTTTTCTTCATTGGCGATGAAAATCTTTAATGGTAGTGACAGAATGAAAACACCGCCTTATGTTGAGTTGAAAGCAAGCCCTGCAAAATTATTGCAAGGACACAATGTTTTCGGCTCAACAAACCTAGAAATCTGTGCTTTTGTAATGTTGAGTTCATTCATCAAAGCAATGCCAGAGCTTTATGAAATGGTTGATATAGAACAAACGTCAGTTGATTGGATTGATGTAACTTATTCAGCTCATATTGATTCGGAATCTATCCAAAAACAACTTATCTCTTTTTTCCAAAACATCCATTTAGGACAAACACGCCGCACAAGACATAACAAAGAATATGATACAACGGCTGAATGGAATTCAGGTTCAGAACACCGTATTTTAAAAGTCTATCTAAAAGGTAATGAAGTTCAAAAAAGACTACAAGAAGCCCAGCACGACTTCAAAAAATCACCAAGTAAAAAGTATCTGCAAAACTCAATTCAAGTATTAAGTAATCCAAATCTCATTGAATTTTCAAAAAAATGTGTTCGTTTTGAAGCAAGATTAAAACAACGTTATTTAGATAAACATCAAATCCCACGCAATTTATTTGACTTAATTAACTATCAGAGAGATTACGAAGAGCAGGGTAGAAGCCTGATTAAAGACCTATGGCAAGACGCATTCAAAGACATTATTAAGGCTGTCGGGGAAAGCAATATGAATATTTACAACAGAGATCAAATTCAGCGTTTATTACGGAAAAATTATTTTTCAATCACTCCAAAAGGAAATGTGAGCTATGCGAAAGCTGATCGTTTATTCAGTTTTTATAAGAATTTACTAAGTGATGGCTATAGGGAAACCTTAGACGCTATGCCAAGAAACACATTTTGGAGATATGAAAAGGATCTTATTGCTATTGGTTTGACCAAAGCTCAGTTGCAAAATCTAAAAGCTCACGAACGTCATAACATCATTCCATTGATGAAACTTGTTGAAATAGACTTTAGCTGTCAAAGACCTGACTGGTATATAGAGCCGACTTTAGATGATTTTGAATTATTAGCCGCATAGATTTTTAACCCAACCAAAAGGAAAACATTATGAGTAATCAAGACATTAAACAGTATCTTTTGAAAGTTCAAATTTTCCCTACATCTCGAATTGATGAACGTTCAGGCAAAAGTGAAAAAACGGGCAAAGATTGGTTTATCCGCACTCAAGAAGCTTATATTGACTTAGGCGGTCAATTTCCAGTGCAGTTTAAAGTGCCATTAGCTAAAGATCAAATTCCTTATGGTGCAGGTAGCTATTATGTACATCCAAAATCATTTAAAACAAGCGGATACTTTGATTTGCAAGTTGGCGATGTAATTTTAGTTCCTGCTGAAGATAAGTAATCTTAGATAAGGATATTTTCCTTTAAAATCAAATGGTTACAAACGTTAAGATGAAAGTATCCTTATAAATCAATTGGTTACACCCTATTTATTCGCATAATGACTTACAGATTATGTTACAATTCGAGTGCAGTATAATAGGCTTGCCCCACTGCACGAGAATTTACACATAATCTGCTGTTATGCGAAATAATGACTCTCGAGGTCATTATGGCAAATATTACCCTTTCTCATATCACCCCTAAACACTTCTTTGAAACTGTTAAGCTCTTAAAAACAAATAACCACCGCATCTATTTATCAGTTAATACGCTGGAAGTCCGCTTTCAATATGATTTAAGTGAGAGTAGAGAAGTGAGTGATAAACGTTTTGAGCAACTGGAGCATTTTATGTATTTTCTGCAAGAGTTGGTTAATTCAGATATTCCTATTGAGCTTGATGAGTTTATTAGGACTTATCGTAAATCGCCTAAAAGTCGATTTTTTCGCCGTTGAGGTGGTGTGTGTTTTTTGCTCAAAAAAGTTCGGGAGTTCTGTAACACCCGAACTTTGGTGCCAACTTTGGCACTTTTTTAAAATTCGGAAGCTGTATTGCGTGGTTTTATATACAGCATTATTGTTTATTGAGAGCATACTT
>NZ_JBGTYX010000012.1:0-57343 GCF_041807785.1 Mannheimia sp. E30BD | reverse complement strand
ATGCGTAAGCTTTTAACCGTGATTAATGCCATCGTCCGTGATGGCTCACAGTGGAATGCTCACGCGGTTTAATTAACGAATTTGTATCTTGCCAAATATTTTGGGGGATACAGTTGCTACATTCGGAATTACCTTGCGCCGAACACCACAATGGTTTTGCCGTGTGCGGAAATTAAACCTTCGTCTTCCAGCATTTTCATAATACGACCAACGGTTTCACGGGAACAGCCCACCATTTGCCCAATTTCTTGACGGGTGATTTTGATCTGCATACCTTGTGGGTGGGTCATTGCATCAGGCATTTTGGCTAAGTTTAGCAAGGTTTGAGCAATTCGCCCTGCCACATCTAAAAAGGCAAGATTGCCTACTTGGCGTGAAGTTTGACGTAAACGGCGAGCCATCTGTGCCGACAAATACATCAAAATATCAGGGTTTAAATGCACCAGTTGTTTAAATTTTTTATAGGAAATTTCTGCAATCTCGCAAGGGCCTTTGGTGCGAACATAAGCGGTGCGTTGCTGTACTTTTTCCTCAAAAAGGCTTAATTCGCCCACAAATTCGCCGGTGCCCAAGTTAGTTAATAGCATCTCTCTGGTTTCATCATCTTTGATGTAAACCGATACCGAACCGTTCACGATGTAAAAAAGCGATTCGGCATCTTCTCCCGCGTGGATTAACGTATATTTCGCAGGATAACGATGGATATGACAATGGGTTAAAAACCACTCCACCGCAGGGTCGTGAATAGAGGGCGGAGGAGTTACATTTTCCAGAGGAGCTGTTGAAAGTGTCATATCTTGCATAGTATTTCCTATAACTCTTTATTCTAGGTTAAATTTTCGAAATTTTAACACGAAATTAACTATTAGCCTAAAAAAGATTTTTTGTCTTTAATATCAAGGCTTTCGTGCAATTCAGACCAAACGATAACGACTTTATCGGCTTTCAATTGGGCGAGTAAACGTTCTCTTTTTTCTTCCAAAGAAAGCTCTGTTTCGCCATAGTCTGTGCCTTCTCGTAAAATGAATGAATCCAGCACATTATGTAATGTGGATTCTGCTAAGTCTTGCCAAGGTATAATCATAATTAATCAAATAAAGGCTTAATAAATGCCCACTGTTTTTCAAAATGTTGATGTTGGTTATAGCTGAAATTCGAGCGAACTAGGCGTAAAAATTGCCCTTCACAGAAATTTACTAAATAACCTGCCAACGCTCGTTCATCTTCAAAGGATTTGCGTTCACGCAGTTTGCTAAGTTGTAAAATATTGGCAAATTGTAATTCTAAATTATCAAAGAATTTAGCCACACGAGCTTTCAATATATCGTCTTCAAACATCAAGGCGTGGCCTGTCAGAATACGGGTTACGCCCGGGTTTTTGCGTGCAAATTCTAAAATCACATATAAAATTGCTCGCACCGAATTGGCACTGCTGTCTTGGCGTTTATTGGCGTGAATATAGCTGGTGAGGGTTTGCTCGATTTTCTCGATTAACGCCTCAAACATTTTGGTTTTGCTTGGGAAATAGCGATACAACGCCCCTTCCGATACCCCCACCGCCGCAGCTAAACGCTCGGTGGTTACACGCTGCATTCCATCTTCAGAATTTAATAAGCCGATTAAAACCTCCAGCACCTGCTGGCGGCGTTCTACCACTGATTTTTTCGGCATTTTAATTTTAGGTTCTGTCATTGCTCATCCTACTACTATTGCTTACCCGAATGCCCGAAACCGCCTTCGCCACGTTCGGTTTGCTCAAAATCTTGCACAATATTAAAACTTGCTTGAACCACTGGCACGAAAACAAGCTGAGCGATACGGTCGCCCACATTCACGGTAAAATCGGTTTGGCTTCTGTTCCAAACTGAAACCATTAACGGGCCTTGATAGTCGCTGTCGATCAATCCAACTAAGTTACCTAATACGATCCCGTTTTTATGCCCTAAACCTGAGCGAGGTAAGATCACTGCGGCTAAGTTGGGATCGGCAATATAAATTGAAATCCCTGTTGGGATCAAAACCGCTTCGCCTGCTTTAACGGTAAGTGGCTCGTTGATTAACGCTCTCAAATCCAACCCTGCTGATCCTTCGGTTGCATAAGTTGGTAGTGGAAATTCACTGCCGATACGGCTATCTAAAATTTTTAAATCGATCTGTTTCATTGTCTGTCCTTTTGTAAAATTTTGTTCATTTTTGACCGCTTGCGATAAAAGCAAATTTTCTAATCTTCCTCATCATCGCATAATGCTTGCACGTTACATTTATCAAACGGCATTACAGTGTTCGTCCACTCTTTGAGCTTACGCGGTTTTTTGTCTGTAGAATGCTGCTCTGTTTGCGTATAGGTTAAATGCCATTGGTAGTAAGGTTTGCCGATATCTTGATAGCGAATTTTTAAAATGGTATCTGCGGTGTCGTGGCATTGGTGTAATTTTTGCACATCTTCTTCTCTAAAGCAGGCTCTAATCATCTCGCCTTCATAAAAGTAAATAGATTGTAATGCCAGTTGGTAACTGTTGTCCTCATTGATTTGCAAGAAATCGGCAAAACTGGCACTACGAGAACCGCCCGAATACATTTCAGACCATACTTTCTCTAACGCAATCGCCCATTTCCCTTCTGCCAAAGGATAAAGTGCCGGAGCAATGCTATAATAGGGTTCTGCTTCCAGCTCATTAAAATTACCTGCCCGATGTTGATAATTGGAAAAATCCCAATGATTTTTCAGTTTATAACCATTACTTTTCGGGAAAAAGGCTAATTGAGGCGTGCCATCGCTCAAATAGAGGTCGCCATTTGCTGCTTGGTATAACCTTACTAAATCTTCACATTTCGGTAACTGGCGGCAAAGCTCCAGCCTTTTCGCCTCATTATCCACCAATTTCATTGTTTGTGCTTTAATCGAACTATTCGCAATTCCGGTTGATGAAAGCATAAGTAGCGAAATGCTGATGATTTTTTTCATTGATGATATTCCTTATACAAGCGGTTACTTTTCTGCTGTTTTTTGCAAATGTTGCCAGGCTTTGATCATTTCCTGCATTTTCGGCGAGCCAGCCTTAAAATTTTCATTAAAGCCACAGCCAAATTCAGGTGAAACCTCAAAATTTTGAGGGTTAAACTGCCAACTTGCGTTATCTTTCACACGAAAGGCAAGATCATAATTACATTCACGCCACAGCTCAAAAAAGCAGTGGTTTGGTTTAATTTCCGCATCCCAAATTGGGCTGATAAGCAGATGCGTATTGTAATCCGAGAAGTCTGTTACGGGCATTTCGCCCCACATCAAGGGTTCAGATAAATGGATACTTGTAATCGTACTCTCTTTTAACGGCTTTTCCTGCTTATATTTTGCCCTTGTTTTATTACCATCGTAGAAAATTGTCGTTTCCACAGGTAATGGCAGATATTTGGCTGTCATCGGCTCAGTTGTGATAAA
Source organism: Mannheimia sp. E30BD (assembly GCF_041807785.1). Classification (NCBI taxonomy): domain Bacteria; kingdom Pseudomonadati; phylum Pseudomonadota; class Gammaproteobacteria; order Pasteurellales; family Pasteurellaceae; genus Mannheimia; species Mannheimia sp. E30BD. The sequence continues at coordinate 53,904 of NZ_JBGTYX010000012.1, read as the reverse complement.
TTTCGGTGTTGGATCGGCTTTCCCCAAACTTTGTCCAAGCAGGTGAAAAAATACTATCATAGCAAGTGCTACCAAGACAAAAATAGCCCCTAAGATTATCAAAATCTTTTTCGCCATTTGAAGCTCCATCTTTTATTCAATTTGCAAATTTTTAGTGGTTTTTGACCGCTTACAAGCGGTTATTTTTTGTGTTTTTTTGCGACATTTTACTGCGGATTATCGCCAAAAATTCATCAATCTGAGCCTGCCCCCCAAAGGCACTTTTCGGAATAACGTGGCTGACAACACCTCTATCAAAAAAGATTAATACGAAATCTTTGCTCTGTTCAACGGCATAGAATTTTTCATAAAGGCTGAGGCTTGAACCCATATCACTTTGGTGAAACAGCTCTTTCTCACGTAGCTCAATACGATTATTCATCAGTAAGGCATAATAGTGCTCGAACGCTTTGATCCTATGCAATGCCATTTCAATATACGGCTTAACACCAGCAACAATCGCTAAAATTACCGCAGAGATCACTAACCAACGATTGGTTTGCTTAACATCATTGAGAAACTCATCGAGAGTTTCACCATAATCATCTCCAAGTATTTCTAAAATAACGCTTTGCTGTTCAAAAAACGTAATCCACCACCAAAGAATAAAACAGATGAATGGAAATATGAGCAGAGCACGAATAAGGTGAGACTTCAAAGTCCATTTGCTAAAAATGAGATTAGCTTGCAGTAACCCTTTAATATAACTTTTGGGGGTTAATTCGTAGTTTAATTGCATTTTTATTCCTATGTTGCCTGAAATCGAGCCACAATTTCCTGCACCAAACTTTCCGCCAATTTCCCTTTATCCGCAAGTGGGAGCGTTTTCTCACCGTTTTTCCAGAACAAGTGCAACGCATTTTGGTCTTGTCCGAATACTTGCCCGCCTGACACATCGTTGGCACAAATCATATCGAGCTTTTTACGTTCAAGTTTGGATTTCGCATATTCCGCCACATTTTGCGTTTCGGCGGCAAAACCAACCACGAACGGACGATTTTGGGTAAGATGAGCGATGTTAGCGATAATATCGGGGTTTTTTACCAATTTTAGCGTGAGTTCATTACTGTCATCGGTTTTCTTGATTTTCTGGTCGGAAATTTCCGCCATTCGATAATCCGCCACTGCCGCACAGCCGATAAAAATTGCAGATTTTTGGGCAAATTTGACCGCTTGTTGCTCCATCTCAACCGCAGATTCCACATTGATTCGTTCCACATTATCGGGCGTAGGTAAATTCACCGGGCCGCTAATCAGCGCAACGTTCGCCCCACGTTCAGCAAAGGCTTTGGCGATGGAGTAGCCCATTTTGCCTGAGCTGTGGTTGCTAATATAACGCACAGGGTCAATAGCTTCACGGGTTGGACCTGCGGTAATGGTTACATTCAAGCCTTGTAAATCTTGGTTTTTGGAGAAATGAGCCAATACTGCTTGGTAAATTTCTTCAGGCTCAGACATTCTGCCTGCCCCCACATCGCCACAGGCTTGGAAACCACTGTTCGGGCCGACAAACTGCATTCCACGAAAAATGAGGGTGGTGATATTTTCTTGCACCGCCAGTTGTTTATACATTTGTTGGTTCATTGCAGGGGCAAGCAGAATAGGGCTTGCAGTGGCAAGGCAGAGGGTGGAGAGCAAATCGTTCCCCATTCCCACACGCAAGCGAGCAATAAAATCAGCACTTGCCGGGGCGATAACCACTAAATCCGCCCATTTCGCTAACTCAATATGCCCCATTGCCAGCTCGGCTTGAGGGTCGAGTAGGGAAGTAGAAACGGCATTGCCTGAAATGGCTTGTAAGGTTAAAGGTGTTACAAAAGCCTCTGCGGCGGGGGTTAAAACCACTCTAACTTCCGCATTCGCCTTTTTCAAATGGCGGATAAATTCAATGGTTTTGTAGGCCGCGATCCCACCGGAAATGCCGACTAAAATTTTTTTGTTTTGTAACATCTTTACTATCCTTAAAGCGTGGATTTATTTTGCATATTTTAGCGGAATAAGGAGTTGCTCACAACTTCACTATTTTTGCGATCTTGCTCGAAAAATTGAATAAATCCCTTTGTCTGCAAAGGTTGGCTCTTTTATGCTTAACTAAATTGATGGAGGAAAAAATGAACGATTTTTTTGATGAAGATTCTCAAGAGCCAACAATAATGCCGCGTGAGAAATTATTAACACAGGGGGCAGCCTCATTAACTGATGCCGAATTATTAGCAATTTTTTTACGGACGGGCACGAAAGCTGTGCCTGTGTTGGCATTGGCAGAGAGTGTATTGATGGCATTTGGCTCGTTACGCCAATTACTGAATGCAAATATTGATGATTTTTGCAAAATTTACGGTTTAGGCAAAACCAAATACATTCAGTTACAAGCCTCTAAAGAGATGACCAAACGCTATTTGGCTCAACAAATGGAATTTAGCGAGATGATTCAAGCCCCTTATATGGCGATTATGTATTTCCAAACCGAGCTAGAGGAAGAAGATCGAGAAGTCTTTATGGTGCTGTTTTTGGACAACCAAAACCGATTGATTTATAAAGAAAAAATGTTCTTTGGTACGATTAACCAAACCGCTGTTCACCCCCGAGAAATTATTAAAAGAGCGTTAAAATATAATGCCGCAGCGATTATTGTGGCTCATAATCACCCCTCAGGTTCTTGTCTGCCGAGTGAGTCGGACAGAAGTTTAACTAAAAAGATCGAAATGGCGTGCGAATTGGTTGATATTCGCTTTGTGGATCATATTATTGTCGGCAAAGGGGACTACTTTTCATTCGAGGAAGAGAAATTAGAAATGCAGGAACATTCATTTTTGCAAATTTCTGATAGAAAATAACCGCTTGCTTTATTTAACCTTTAACATTTCTCCTGAAATAGTAAAAAAATACGCATATAAATTCTACTTGAATATAACAAATGAAATCGGTATAATCCGCAGTCTTTATTACATAGACTGTGGTCGGGTTAATGCCTGACGAGGCAATCAAAATCGGAGGGGTTGGTTGAGCAACGCCTTTTGTGAGATCGCCCGAACCATTTTTAAGCTTAAAATTATTGGAGAAATTCAAATGTCAAGAGTTTGCCAAGTAACCGGCAAGCGTCCAGCAGTTGGTAACAACCGCTCACACGCAATGAATGCGACAAAACGTCGTTTCTTACCAAACCTTCACACTCACCGTTTCTGGGTTGAGAGCGAAAACCGTTTCGTAACCTTACGTTTAACAGCGAAAGGTATGCGTATTATTGATAAAAAAGGCATTGATGCAGTATTAGCTGAAATCCGTGCTCGTGGCGAAAAAATCTAAGGAGCTAAAAAATGGCAGCTAAAGGCGCTCGTGAGAAAATCCGTTTAGTTTCTACAGCAGAAACTGGTCACTTCTACACAACAGATAAAAACAAACGTAATATGCCTGAAAAAATGGAAATCAAAAAATTTGATCCAGTTGTGCGTAAACACGTTATCTACAAAGAAGCAAAAATTAAATAATTTTGTTTTAAATTTTAGAACCCGACTTATGTCGGGTTTTTTATTATCCTACTTTTTAGGAAATACTTATTACATTAATTGGTTAGGCAAAAAAACTTTCTTTTTTGATAAAAAACGGTATCATTACGCCCCTTAAATGTAACCCTACATTTAAGTCTGTTTCCAACCTATCCCATTCATTTCTTCGGGACAAATAGGGTAAAAACAAAAAAGCTGAAACGCTTTTTTTAATAAGTAGCGAGTCAAATGCCCCAAGGCACCGAGTCTTTCAGGATTCGAGAGCTTAGGCTTCCTCCGCAAGGCACCCGACTTATTTTTTTCACCTCTTTTAGAAGGTTTATTTCAATGACAATTAAAACTCCTATTCAAGCTGTTCTTGCTTCAAACCAATACTTTTTAGATCGCCAAGATGCAATGGAATCAAACGTACGTAGCTATCCGCGTAAATTACCGTTTGCTTACCAAAAAGCTCAAGGCGTGTGGGTAACTGATGTTGAAGGCAATGAATACCTCGATTTCTTAGCAGGTGCAGGAACGCTTGCATTAGGTCATAACCACCCTAAATTAATCCAAGCGATTAAAGATGTTTTAGACAGTGGTTTACCTTTACATTCTTTAGATATTACCACCCCATTAAAAGATGCTTTCACAGAAGAATTACTTTCATTCTTCCCGAAAGATCAATATATTCTCCAATTCACAGGCCCAACAGGGGCTGATGCGAATGAAGCTGCGATTAAATTAGCGAAAACCTTTACCGGTCGTAGCAATGTGATCGCATTCTCAGGTGGTTTCCACGGTATGACACACGGTGCGTTATCTTTAACAGGTAACTTAAGTGCGAAGAATGCAGTACAAGGTTTAATGCCGGGTGTGCAATTTATGCCGTATCCGCACGAATATCGTTGCCCGTTTGGTATTGGGGGCGAGGCTGGTGCAAAAGCAGTTGAGCACTATTTTGAAAACTTTATCGAAGATGTTGAAAGTGGTGTGGTAAAACCGGCTGCTGTTATTCTTGAAGCAATTCAAGGCGAAGGCGGTGTTGTGCCAGCTCCAATCAGTTTCTTACAAAAAGTGCGTGAAGTAACGAAAAAACACGGCATTTTAATGATTGTGGACGAAGTTCAAGCAGGTTTTTGCCGTTCAGGTAAAATGTTCGCCTTTGAACACGCAGGTATTGAGCCGGATATCGTGGTGATGTCAAAAGCGATTGGTGGTAGCTTACCGCTTGCAGTATTAGCGATCAAAAAAGAGTTTGACGCTTGGCTGCCGGCAGGTCATACCGGTACATTCCGTGGCAACCAATTAGCAATGGCAACCGGCTATGTATCGCTTAAAATTATGCGTGAAGAGAATTTAGCGAAAAACGCACAAGAGCGTGGCGAATACTTAACTAACGCATTACGTGAATTAAGCAAAGAATTACCTTGTATTGGCAATGTGCGTGGTAAAGGCTTAATGATGGGTATTGATATTGTTGATGAACGCCAGCCAAAAGATGCAACAGGTGCTTACCCTCGTGATTGCGATTTAGCCATCGCTATTCAGAAATATTGCTTTAAAAACAAATTATTATTAGAGCGTGGCGGACGTGGTGGTAATGTGGTGCGTGTACTTTGTGCCGTGAATATTACCCAAGCAGAATGTGAAGAGTTTATTAAACGCTTTAAACAATCTGTTACCGAAGCAGTGAAAGCGGTGCGTGGTTAATTTGTAATGAGATAAGCGGTTGAATTTTGTAAATTTTTTGCGAAATTTAACCGCTTTTTAAAACACTCAAAATCAAGCAAAGGACATTCTTATGGCAACAACAGTTAATTGGAATAGCTTCTTTACAAATAAAGAAACCGTAAGTGATGACTTTATGCTTGAGCATTCTTTTGGAGAAGAAATAAATATGTCAAACCTAGAAAAACACAGACAATCTCTGTTCTGTAGTGATCCAAAATCCATTGCGGATTATGAATCCGCAATGAATAATGCAGTGAAAGCTGTTTCAGATTGGCTTAAGAATGAAAAAATGTACACAGGCGGTTCAATCAAGCAAATGCGTGCCTTGATTGATGGTTTCAAGCCGAGTAAAGAAGGCGTTGGGGTGCAAAAATCCCTTGAGCACTTAGTGGATATTTTCTTAAATCCAAGCCTTAAGGTTCACCACCCACACTCATTGGCTCATTTGCATTGCCCGACAATGGTAACCAGCCAAATTGCGGAAGTGTTAATTAATGCGACTAACCAATCAATGGACTCCTGGGATCAAAGCCCGGCAGGTTCGATTATGGAAGAGCATTTAATTGATTGGTTACGCCAAAAAGTGGGCTATGGAAACGGCACGTCAGGCGTGTTTACGTCAGGTGGTACACAATCAAACTTAATGGGCGTGTTGTTGGCTCGTGATTGGGCGATTGCAAACCATTGGAAAAATGAAGATGGCTCGGAATGGTCGGTGCAAGCAGATGGTATTCCGCCTGATGCAATGAAAAAAGTGAAAGTGGTTTGCTCTGAAAATGCTCACTTCTCGGTGCAAAAAAATATGGCAATGATGGGAATGGGTTTCCAATCGGTTGTTACTGTGCCGTCAAATGCGAATGCACAAATGGACGTTGAGGCTCTAGCGAAAACCCTTGCACAATTAAAAGCGGAAGGCAAAGTGGTGGCTTGTATCGTTGCAACAGCAGGCACAACAGATGCTGGGGCGATTGATGATTTAAAAGCAATCCGCAAATTAGCCGATGAATACAAGGCTTGGGTTCACGTTGATGCAGCGTGGGGCGGAGCGTTATTATTATCGAAAGATTTCCGTCATTTCCTTGATGGTATTGAACTAACCGATTCGATTACCCTTGATTTCCACAAGCACTTCTTCCAATCGATTTCTTGTGGGGCATTCTTGTTAAAAGATGAAGCGAACTATCGTTTCATTGATTACAAGGCGGATTACCTCAACTCAGAATACGATGAAGAACACGGTGTACCAAACTTAGTGGCAAAATCGCTGCAAACGACCCGTCGTTTTGATGCGTTGAAATTATGGTTCACAGTAGAAGCCTTAGGCGAAGATTTATATGCTTCGATGATCGATCACGGTGTGTATCTCTCAAAAGAGGTGGAAGCCTACATTAATGCTACCGATGGCTTGGAAATGTTAGTGCCGGCACAATTTGCCTCAGTGCTATTCCGTGTTGTGCCGGAAGGTTATCCAGCCGAGTTTGTGGATACCTTAAACCAAAACGTTGCAGATGAATTGTTTGCACGAGGTGAGGCGAATATCGGGGTAACTAAAGTAGGCGATAACCAATCGCTGAAAATGACCACATTAAGTCCGATTGCGACGCTTGAAAACGTAAAAGCATTATTAGCTCAGGTGTTAGCAGAAGCGGAGCGGATTAAAGATTCGATTGTCAATGGCACTTACGTTCCACCAATTGACTAACAGCATTGAAAATAAAAGCGTGTTTTCAGGATTTATTTATGTTTTAATGTTTGCATTCGGTAGTTTTTATCGAATGCAAATTTTTTAATAAGGAGTTTTTATGAAAAAAGTACTGGGTTTAGCCTTGATGGCAATGGCTTTATCGGCGTGTAATTCAACCGCTTCTAATAGTTCTTCACAAGCAAATACAGGCGTTGCTCCGGCGAATGTGATTAGCGTGAAACAGGCGTTAGCGGCAGCAGATGATAGCTACGTTACTGTAGAAGGCACAATATTAAATAAAGTAGGTGATGAAACTTACTTATTTAAAGATGCAACAGGGCAAATTCGTGTGGAGATTGACGATGAAGTTTGGGCAGGTCAACACGTTGGTAGCGAAGGCAATCAAGTCCGTTTATCCGGTGAAATTGACAAAGACCGTAACAAAACTGAGTTAGATGTTAAAAAACTCACGGTAATCAAACCTTAAGCTGATTCCCCGCCTTGTTTGGCGGGGTTTTCATTTAATAGAACGAAATTTTCAGCTCAATAAAGGCAAGTCACAAAGCCATACGTTTTGCAAAAAACGCAAAATCCTACCGCTTGTTATTTCAATATTTCTCTGCAAGATTCTGCAACTTCTTGCAAGATGGCCACATAATCTGTCTCTTTTAAGCCAATATTGCCAAAATAGTGCATTTTCACATCATTAATCCCACAAAACTCAAATAGCCCTTTACCAAGCGTGTGTTCAAAGGCATTGAGAAAACCTTTTCGCTCATATTTTTCATTGGAATTACCCAGCGTAACAAATTGTTGCATTTTCTTGCCTGTGAGTAAGCCGATACTTTCAATCTCGCCATTTTGATAGGCAAAATCATAGCTCAATACACGGTCTAAATAGCCTTTTAAAATGGCAGGAAACCCCATCCACCAAAGGGGATAAATCAGCGTAATCACATCGGCTTCCCGCCAATATTTGTGTTCTGTTGCAATATCGGGAGCGTATTGTTGGGAAAGGGTTTGGCTAAATTCTTGCCAAGTTAAAACAGGGTCAAAATTAAGCTGATAGAGATCTCGCACAACCACATTATTTGGCGAGGTTTCAATCGCTTTTTCTAAAATAGCGTGGTTAAAACTGCGGTTTGAGGGGTGAGCGTAGATAATGAGATGTTTCATTTTCTTACCTTTTATCTTTTTTTGTGTAGCTAATAGAGGATCTCAATGAAATTTCTTTGATGGAAATCAATGTTTTAGCGAATACTTGCCCAAATACCCCATTTGAGGAATGAACGATAACCAGTGAACATTGGATAATTTAACCTATGATAATGGCATTTAAAATGGTGTTTTCTTGACCAATAATCCTAATCAATTACTTCCTCGCCGCAGTTTTTTACGAGGGCAGTTTTTAGATTCACTAAAAAGCGAAAAAGCCAGTCGGCAAGGGTATGAAGCAATTCGTCCGCCTTGGGCTAATTTAGCAAATTTTTTAGAAAAATGCACCGCTTGTAATAACTGCATTAAGGTTTGCGAAACAAGCATTGTTGTAAAAGGGGCAGGTGGTTATCCTGAGGTTGATTTCAGCAAAGGCGAATGTACATTCTGTGAAAAGTGTGTGCAATCTTGCGAAGCTGATGTGTTTCGAGACGTTTCAGAACAGGCTTGGAATCACAAAATTGAAATTCAAGACAGTTGTTTATTGAAACAGGGAACAGAATGCCGAAGCTGTGGCGACAGTTGTGAAATGCGAGTGTTTCGCTTTCGACCGAGTTTAGGTGGTATCGCCCAAATGACATTAGATTTAGAAAGCTGTAACGGCTGTGGAGCTTGTTTAAATGTTTGTCCAACAAGTGCAATTAAAATCAGCCACAGTAATAATACAGGCAAATAGAGATGAGTGAAAAATTATCTGAACAGGAAAACTGGTATGTTTGTAGTTTAGTGGTGCAAGCAAAGCCAGAAAAGTTGGAAGAAGTGAAAGCTGAGATTCTGAACATTCCTTATACCGAGATTCACGGGGAAAAACCAGAAGAAGGCAAATTAGTCGTAACGATCGAAAGTAATGTGCATTTAGCCCTTTCCGATCGTATCGATCAAGTAAGAGATATTAAAGGTGTGATTGTAGTCTCTTTAATCTCAAACTATATCGATGAACAGTAACAGTTATTTTTGAAGCAAACGTGGGACAGTATTATGGAACTCAATCGTAGAGATTTTATGAAAGCAAATGCAGCTGTGGCTGCAGCTGCTGCGGCAGGAATTATGATTCCCGTGAAAAACGTCCAAGCTGATGATAGCGGTATTCGTTGGGATAAAGCTCCTTGCCGTTATTGTGGTACAGGTTGTAGTGTACTTGTAGGTACAAAAGATGGCAAGGTGGTTGCAACACAAGGCGATCCGGATGCAGAAGTGAACCGTGGTTTAAACTGTATTAAAGGTTATTTCTTATCAAAAATGATGTATGGTGCAGACCGTATGCAAGAGCCAATGCTTCGTATGAAAGATGGCAAATTTGATAAGAATGGCGATTTCACTCCGGTTTCGTGGGAACAAGCATTCACAGTAATGGCAGATAAAATCAAAGCTACCATTAAAAGTGATGGTCCTAATGCAGTAGGTATGTTCTCATCAGGTCAAACAACCATTTTTGAAGGTTATGCGAAAGTGAAACTTTGGAAAGGTGGTTTCCGTTCTAATACCATTGACCCGAATGCACGTCACTGTATGGCATCAGCTGCGGTTGCCTTTATGCGTACCTTTGGTATGGACGAACCGATGGGCTGCTATAACGATATTGAAAAAACCGATGCGTTTGTGCTTTGGGGCTCAAATATGGCAGAAATGCACCCGATTTTATGGAGCCGTATTTCTGATCGCCGCTTATCGAATGACAATGTGCGTGTTGTGGTAATGTCTACTTACGAACACCGTTCATTTGAGTTAGCCGATACACCAATTATCTTTAAACCGCATTCAGACTTAGCAATCTTAAACTACATTGCTAACTACATTATTGAAAATGATAAAGTAAATTGGGATTTCGTAAACAAGCATACTAAATTCAAACGTGGTGAGACCAACATCGGTTACGGTTTACGTCCTGAACACAAATTACAACAAAATACCAATGCGAAAACTGCAGGTAAAATGTATGACAGTGATTTTGAAGAATTTAAGAAAATCGTTGCGCCATATACATTAGACGAAGCTCACCGTATTTCGGGTGTGCCGAAAGAGCAGTTACAAGCCTTAGCAGAAATGTATGCTGATCCAAACAGAAAAATTGTTTCATTCTGGACAATGGGCTTCAACCAGCACACTCGTGGTGTATGGGTAAACCATATGATGTATAACGTACACTTATTAACAGGCAAGATTGCATTAGAAGGTTGCGGACCATTCTCTTTAACCGGTCAGCCATCTGCTTGTGGTACAGCCCGTGAAGTAGGAACATTTATCCACCGCTTACCGGCAGATATGGTGGTAACAAATCCTAAACACCGTGAGATTGTAGAAAAGTCGTGGAAATTACCGGCTGGGGTAATTCCTGATGTGCCGGGCTATCACGCAACTGCACAAAGTCGTGCATTAAAAGACAGTAAAATGAAATTCTTATGGCAGATGTGTACCAACAATATGCAGGGCGGTCCAAATATCAATGAAGAGATCTTCCCAGGCTGGCGTAACCCTGAAACCTTTATCGTGGTTTCAGATCCGTACCCATCAGTTTCAGCCGTTGCTGCAGACTTAATCCTTCCAACCTGTATGTGGGTAGAAAAAGAAGGGGCTTATGGTAACGCAGAACGCCGTACTCAATTCTGGCGTCAGCAGGTTAAAGGCCCGGCAAATGCACGTTCTGATACTTGGCAATTAGTTGAGTTCTCTAAATACTTCAAAGTAGAAGAAGTATGGCCGGAAGAACTATTAGCAAAAGCGCCTGAATTACGTGGCAAAACGTTGTACGAAATCCTTTATACCAACGGAAAAGTGGATAGCTACCAAGTACCGACAAACATTCCGGGTTATATGAATGATGAAGCGGATCACTTCGGTTACTACATTCAAAAAGGTTTATTTGAAGAGTATGCAGAATTTGGCCGAGGACACGGACACGATTTAGCTGACTTCGATACTTACCACAAAGTGCGTGGTTTACGTTGGCCTGTAGTAAAAGACGAAAAAACAGGCGAATATAAAGAAACACTATGGCGTTACCGTGAAGGTTATGACCCATATGTAAAACCGGGTGAAGAAGTTGCGTTCTATGGTAATGCAGACAAAAAAGCTGTTATTTTGGGCGTACCTTATGAGCCACCTGCAGAAGCACCTGATGAAGAATATGATTTATGGTTCTGTACAGGTCGTGTGCTTGAACACTGGCACACAGGTACAATGACCCGCCGTGTTCCTGAGCTTCACAAAGCATTCCCAACTAACTTAGTTTGGATGCACCCGGACGATGCGAAAAAACGTGGTTTACGTCATGGTGATAAAGTGAAAGTGATTTCACGCCGTGGTGAGTATGTATCTAACTTAGATACGCGTGGGCGTAACAAATGTCCACAAGGGTTAATTTACTCAACCTTCTTTGATGCAGGTCAGTTAATTAACAAAGTAACTCTTGATGCGACAGACCCAATTTCATTTGAGACCGACTTCAAAAAATGTGCGGTTAAAGTGGTTAAGGCTTAATGTGAATGGGCGAATTCTTTCGCCCGACATTATACCCCGTAGGGGCAAATTATTATTTGCCCATCACAAGCGGTTAAATTTTCATAAAAATTTGCAAAATTTCAAGTTTAGCGTAGGGGCTAATTGCAATTAGCCCCTACAGAAATCGTCAAATTTGCAAAAAATTGTCGAAAACCAACCGCTTGAATTAAGAGGAACCCTCAATGAAAATGGATCCAAATCGCCGTCAGTTTTTAAAAAATGCAACCCGAACCGCTGCAGGCGTTTGCGGTGTGGGAATGATTTTAGGGCTACAGCAACAACAAAGTTTTGCCCGTCAAGGGGTGGCATTACGTCCACCGGGTGCTTTGCCGGAGCAAGATTTCCTAAGTGCTTGCACCCGTTGCGGACAATGTGTGCAGGCTTGTCCTTACGATATGTTGCATTTGGCATCGCTTATTTCACCAGTGGAAGCAGGCACGCCATACTTTATTGCACGGGATAAGCCTTGCGAAATGTGCGTGGATATTCCCTGTATGAATGCTTGCCCAACCGGGGCATTAAGCGAAGAGCTAAAAGACATTGACGATGCACGAATGGGGCTTGCGGTGTTGCTCGACCACGAAACTTGTCTTAACTGGCAAGGCTTGCGTTGTGATGTGTGTTATCGAGTTTGCCCTTTAATTGATAAAGCAATTACCCTTGAAAAAGTACATAACGATAGAACCTCCATTCACGCAAAATTAATCCCAACTGTACATTCCGATGCTTGTACAGGCTGTGGAAAATGTGAACAGGCTTGTGTGCTAGAAGAAGCAGCAATTAAAGTATTACCGATGGATTTAGCCAAAGGATTACTCGGCAGACACTACCGCTTAGGCTGGCAAGAAAAACAAAATGCAGGTAAATCGTTAATTGAAGATGTACACCCTGACGGTTTACGTCCAGCTTATGATGCAAGAATGCCGGAAGGCTTACACGAACCCGTTTATCAACATATGGAAGTAAAACCGGGAGCGAAAGTTGCAACGCCAAGTCGGGCGACACAAAATTATGTACCGAACTCTACGACGGTGGAAGCTCCGGAGCATTTCCCTGATTTAGACTTGAATCTCAAGGGGGTGAAATAATGGCAGCCAATTCTCCAAAAAATGCGGGCTTAGAGGCTCGTCAGAAACTAGGTTGGTGGCACGCTTACCGCTTTTTGATTTTAAGACGCTTAACCCAGCTTAGCATTATTTTGATGTTTTTAAGCGGACCACTTTGGAATGTCTGGATTTTAAAAGGCAATTATAGCGGCAGCTTATTGCTGGATACCGTGCCAATGACAGATCCGTTAATGACAGCCCAAGTCTTAGCGACAGGCTATCAACCTGAATGGACAGTGCTAATCGGGGCATTAATTATTGTTGCATTTTATGCGATTGTCGGCAGCAAGCTATTTTGCAGTTGGATTTGCCCGATGAATATGGTAACTGATGCCGCCGCTTGGCTGAGACGCAAATTAGGTATTCGCCAAAGTGCTAAAATTCCACGCAATTTGCGCTATGTGATTTTGGCAGTCATTTTAGTCGGTAGTGCAATTTCCGGCACGCTATTATGGGAGTGGATCAACCCTGTTGCAGCACTAGGTCGAGCCTTTGTATTCGGGTTAGGTGCAACTATTTGGCTAGTGCTAGTGATATTTCTGTTCGACTTGCTAGTAACAGAACACGGTTGGTGCGGACACCTTTGCCCGATAGGGGCAACTTATGCCTTAATTGGGGCGAAAAGCCTGATTAAAGTTAAAGTGGTGGATCGTAACCTTTGCGATAATTGTATGGATTGTTACAACGTTTGCCCTGAGCCACAAGTGCTTCGAGTACCATTACATGGTAAGCCTGAAGATAGCACTGTTATCTTATCAAAAGATTGTATTACCTGCGGACGTTGTATTGACGTTTGTGCTGAAAAAGTTTTTGCCTTTGGAACACGTTTTCAAGGCAGTATTGATGTAAAGAATATTTAAATTTAGCTTTGTTTAAAAACAAGCATTTTAATGGAGTGAACCTCAAATGAGAAAATATCTTGCCCTAATTTTAGCCGCAATGACAGGCTTGGCAATGGCAGAAGGCCCGAAATTATCCGGTTCTATTGATGATACAGCCGAAAGTGTTGCACCGGGATTTCATAATCCGCAAAAAGATGTAGGGAATATCCCAACAACTTTCCCATTCCAACCACCACTTGTTCCACATAGTATTCGTGGTTTGCAAGTGAGTAAAAACGTGAACCAGTGCTTAGCGTGTCACGCAGTTGAGCCTTCAAAAGTAACAGGTGCAACTCGTTTACCGCCAAGTCATTTTATGGATCGTGATGGCAAAGTTTATGAAAATGAATCGCCACGTCGTTACTTCTGTTTACAATGCCACGTTCAACAAACAAGTGTAAACCCAATTGTTCAAAATAAATTTGAATCTGTACGACAAACGCAAGGTAAATAAGGAGTAAGTAATGATAAGAAGATTTTTTAACTGGTTACGTCGCCCAAGTAGAATGGCAATTGGTTTGGTAATTCTACTTTCTGCATTAGGGGGTATTTTGGCGTGGAGTGGTTTTAATGCGGGGCTTGCTTACACCAATACCGAAGAGTTTTGTTCAAGCTGTCATATGAACGATGTTGTACCTGAATACCGTGCTTCTGCTCACTACTCAAATCGCAGTGGTGTGAAAGCGATTTGTTCAGACTGCCACGTTCCACACGAATTTTTCCCAAAATGGAAGCGTAAAATTATTGCAGCTAAAGAAGTATATGCTCACTATACGGGTAAAGTAGATACTAAAGAGAAATTCGAAGCTCATCGTGGCGAAATGGCGATGCGTGAATGGGAGCGTTTAAAAGCGAACGATTCACAAGAGTGCCGTAACTGCCATAACTTTGAAGATATGGATTTCACCCAACAAAAAACCGTGGCACAGCAAATGCACGCATTGGCACAAGAACAAAATAAAACCTGTATCGATTGCCATAAAGGGATTGCTCACAATCTTCCACATATGGAAGCGATTCAGAAAAACTTCATTCCTGATGATTTGCTGAAAAAAGAAGAAGAGAAGAAATAGCCTAAAGTTGTTCAACAGAAAACCCTCAATTTCGATTGAGGGTTTCTTTTTTCGTAGCCAAGTTAGTAACCGACTGCATTTAGATTTGGTAAAAAATCATTGGAATTTAACCGCTTGACGGCTGTTTCCTGCATACCATCTTCGTGAAGTACAATTTCCCGCCAGCCTTGAGGCAATAAATCTAAAGTAAACTGATCGCAATTCGGCTTAAATTGAATACAAGTAGATGGAGTGGCATAAATCGGAATACCTTGCCACACATCATCGACCTGCTGATGAATATGTCCGTGCACAATTCCTTTAACATTCGCAAATTTTGTTAAAATTTCGGCTAATTCGTTACTGTTTTTTAAACTATGCTGATCGAGCCACGCAGAATTTGTCGGTAAAATGTTGTGGTGCAGAGCAATCAAGCTAAAACGTTGCGGATATTGTGCCAATTTTTCTTCCAACCACTTCAGCTGTAAGTAGGAGAGTTCGCCATAAGGCATACCAACTACTTGGCTATTCAATAAAAGCAGCTGCCATTTATCGCCGATTAAGATCTGCTTATGCGGTAAAATATGTGAATACTGCCCTAAAATTTCTCCCATATTCGGCTGAACATCGTGATTTCCCTCCAACCATACAATCGGCGTTTTTAGTGGTTCGGTAATTTGGGCAAAATAATGATAACCGGCGATATTGTGATCTTGAATTAAATCGCCGGTGGCAAGCACTAAATCAAAGGCTTGTGTGGTCTCAATTTGTTTTTGTATCTGCTCAATGACTGCTGAGAAGCTCTTTACTGTTTTGACATTGAGCAGTGTCTCCTCCGTGTGGGAAAACAAATGCGGATCGGTTATTTGCAATAACCTAACCGTACCGTTTTTTTGCAGTTTAAAGGGTTCACTCATTGTGTGTTTCCATTCAAAATTTCATAAAATTTAACTGGTTAGATTTTATCAGTAAGCGAAAATGAAAAATGTGTTCTATGCCGCATTTTTGAAAAAAAGTTTCTCTTTTTGATAAAAATCTATGCAGCTAGCGTTCTATCAGCTTCAATTAGAAAAAAGTGGAATTTTATTACGAGTTTTTTATAACAGAATAGAATAATTATTTGATTAATATCAATGACATTTTTTTCCAAAACGAAAATAATCACACCTTATTAGATAAAGGAGTAAATTAATATGCGTTCAGAACTTTTAAAAACGCTTTTG
This sequence comes from Mannheimia sp. E30BD, assembly GCF_041807785.1. NCBI lineage: Bacteria > Pseudomonadati > Pseudomonadota > Gammaproteobacteria > Pasteurellales > Pasteurellaceae > Mannheimia > Mannheimia sp. E30BD. The sequence continues at coordinate 37,987 of NZ_JBGTYX010000012.1, read as the reverse complement.
CTATCAGGGCTGATTTTGCCGTTATTGATGGCGTTTGCCGTAGGGGCTTACGGCTTGATTGTGTGGCTATTACAAATGTTTGTTATTGGTTTACCGGGGGCATAGAAAATGTTAGGTTCAATCAAAGCATTATTTACTAAGCCGGCAACCAAAATCGGGTTAGGTGTGTTAGTCAGCATCGGCTTTATTGCAGGGGCAATTAGCTGGCATCAATTTAATAAAGCGATGGATCACACCAGCAGTGAAGAGTTTTGTGTGAGCTGCCACTCAATGCAGCAGCCGTTAGAGGAGCTTAAAAAAACCGCCCACTGGTCGAATAAAAGCGGGGTAACGGCAACTTGTTCAAGCTGCCACTTACCGCACGATTACACCGAAAAATATGCCCGCAAAGTGCAGGCAAGCCGTGAGGTGTGGGCAGAATTATCCGGCAAATATAAAGAAGAAGGCTCATTTGAAAAACACCGCTTAGAAATGGCAGAGCGTGAGTGGGCAAGATTTGCCGCTAATGGTTCTAAAGAGTGTAAGGCTTGCCACAGCTATGAGCGAATGAATTTTGATAAAATGAGCGAAGCAGCTCGTAAGGCAATGAAACCGGCTGCGGAGAAAGATCAAAGTTGTATGGATTGTCACAAAGGCATTGCTCACCACTTACCGAAAGCCGATGAAAATGCACTGAAATCGAAGTTTGATCAGTTTGTGAATAAATCCCCAAGCCAAGGCAAATCTTACTACACCAAAGGGAATGCCGAATTATTCCTAGACGAAGGTTTAAGCCAAGCTATCGGGCAATTAGAAACCGCCGTGCCGGTGGCATTTGTGCAAGCGGGCAAAAATGCGGATTTGGTTGAGCTGACAATGTGGCGTAAAGAGAAAGGTTTTGGTCGCATTTGGTATCACGATTTCGGGAAAAACATTACCGATGCGGTACTCACCAAAGAGTTTATGGCAAATCAGCCGAAATTTGAGGTGTTGGAAACCAAAGAAGACCCGATTACCGGCTTGAATTGGCAAAAAGTGAAACTACAAGGGTGGATTGGCAAAGCTAAATTATTAGACGATGTCACCCCAATTTGGGCAAATGCGGAAAGCCAATACAAAACCCAATGTAGCACTTGCCACAGACAGCCTGATGTCGCCCACTTCGATTCCAATAGCTGGATCGGCTTATTCAACGGAATGGTCGGCTTTACCAATATGGACAAACAGACCGGCAAAGAGGTGCTACGTTATTTACAAATGCACGCCTCCGACAGAGAAGGGGCGAAGCATTAATCCATAATAGATGGCGCAAGCGTCCTCGCTTGTGCCAATAATTAAATAGATGTGTAGCACCAGCGTGGACGCTGGCGCTATCAATCAAACAAGCGGTCAAATTTCCGCAAAATTTTACAAATTAACAAGGACAAGATATGCAACAATCTCGCCGTCAATTTTTAAAAAATATGTCTGTGATGGCTGCCGCTGTCACAATGCCGAATTTTCTCGTGCCTCGCAATGTGTTTGCAAGCGAAGACCTCAGCCAATGGAAAGTTTCCGGCTCTCACTGGGGGGCAATGCGTGCCAAAATTGAGAACGGACGAGTGGCAGAAATCAAACCGTTCGAGTTTGATAAACACCCGACCGAAATGCTCAACGGCATCAAAGGCTTAATTTACAGCGATTCCCGTATCCGCTATCCGATGGTGCGTTTAGATTGGCTCAAAAACCGCCATAACAGCAACACTGCACAGCGTGGCGATAACCGCTTTGTGCGGGTAACCTGGGACGAAGCCCTTGACCTGTTCTACCAAGAGTTAGAACGGGTGCAAAAAGAGTACGGTCCGTGGGCGTTACATACCGCCAATGTGGGCTGGCGTTCAACCGGTCAATTCCACAGTTGCGGTAACCATATGATCCGAGCGATTGCGATGCACGGTAACAGTGTCGGCACTGCCGGCGACTATTCTACCGGTGCAGGACAAACCGTTCTGCCGTATGTGCTGGGTTCAACCGAAGTCTATTCACAAGGCACTTCTTGGGAAATCATCTTAAAAGAGAGCGAAAACATCATTTTCTGGGCAAGCGATCCGGTGAAAAACCTGCAAGTGGGCTGGAACTGCGAAACCCACGAAGCCTATGCCTACTTGGAAAAACTGAAAGAGAAAGTGGCGGCAAAAGGCGTGAATGTGATTTGTGTCGATCCGGTAAAAAGCAAAACCCAGAATTTCTTAGGCTGCGAACAGCAGTACATCAATCCACAAACCGATGTGCCGTTTATGTTGGCACTTGCCCACACGCTCTACACGGAAAATCTGTACGATAAAAAATTCTTGGATATGTACACGGTCGGTTTTGAAAAATTCCTGCCGTATCTGTTAGGCGAAACCGAAGACAAAGTAGCGAAAACCCCGGAATGGGCAGCCGAAATTTGTGGTATTTCTGCCGACAAAATCCGTGAATTTGCACGAATGCTTGCCGGCAAACGCACCCAGTTTATTTTCGGCTGGGCAATCCAACGCCAACAACACGGCGAACAACCGTATTGGATGGGAGCGGTGTTAGCCTCAATGTTAGGGCAAATCGGCTTGGCAGGCGGCGGCATCAGCTATGCACACCATTACAGCTCCATCGGTATTCCGGAATCGGGTGCGGCAATGCCGGGGGCGTTCCCGCTCAACATTGATGAAGGGCAAACCCCGAAATACGACAACAAAGATTACAAAGGCTACAGCGACACTATTCCGGTGGCTCGTATGACCGACAGCTTGCTCCACGCCGGTGAAACCATTGATTACAACGGCAAAAAAGTGACTTACGCCCCGTTCAAAATGGCGATTTTCACCGGTTGTAACCAATGGCACCGTCATTCCGAACGCAACAAAATGAAGCAAGCGTTCCAAAAAATGGAAACCATTGTCTCCATCAACTACAGCTGGACGGCAACCTGTCGCTTCTCTGACATCGTATTGCCAGCCTGTACTCCGTTTGAACGCAACGACATTGATGCTTACGGTTCATACAGCAACCGTGGCGTGATTGCAATGCACAAGCTGATCGATCCGCTCTATGACTCTCGCTCCGACTTTGAGATTTTCCGTGATCTGTGCCGCCGTTTCGGTAAAGAGAAAGAGTACAGCCGTGGAATGGACGAAATGCAATGGGTGGAAAAACTCTACAAAGATTGCCGCCGTGAAAACAAAGGCAAATTTGAAATGCCGGAATTTGCCGAATTTTGGCAAAAAGGCTATGTGCTGTTCCCGGAGGGCAAACCTTGGGTTCGCCACGCCGATTTCCGTGAAGATCCGGAATTGCACGCCCTCGGCACACCGTCCGGCTTTATCGAAATTTACAGCAATAAAATCGCCTCTTTCGGCTATGACGATTGCAAAGGGCACCCAATGTGGTTTGAGAAAGCAGAACGTTCACACGGCGGTAAAAATTCCGACAAATTCCCGTTCTGGCTGCAATCGGTTCACCCTGACAAACGCCTGCACTCCCAGCTTTGTGAGTCGAAAGAACTGCGTGAAACTTACAGCGTGCAAGGGCGTGAACCGCTTTACATTAACCCGCAAGATGCCGCCAAACACGGCATTCAAGACGGTGATTTAGTGCGCGTGTTTAACGACCGTGGGCAAGCGATTGTAGGTGCGGTGCTTTCCGATAACTTCCCGACCGGCGTGGTGCGTTTGCAAGAAGGGGCGTGGTATTCACCGCTTGACGAAAGCGTAGGGGCGATTGATACCTATGGAGACCCGAATACAATGACCCTCGACATCGGCACCTCCAAGCTGGCACAAGCAGTTTCCGCTAACACCTGCTTGGTGAATATCGAGAAATTTGTAGGCCAAGCCCCAGCCCCGAACGGCTTTAACGGTGCGATTGAGGTAACGGCTTGATGACATTGGTAATCAGTCGTGAAGAACGGCAATTTATCTATGGCTGGTTTAACGCAATGCTCGCCCGAGAACTTTCGGACGAGCAGTTAAATGCCTTACAAGCGGGCGAATTTGACGATTTTTTTGCATACCTCAGCGAATTGGGTTTTGCCGAACAGGTTGCAAAATTTCAAGCAGAAGTGACCGCTTGTAGGCAGCTGGAATTTCCTCGTCTAGAACTGGCGGCTGACTTTGCCCAACTGTTTTTATTGGAAGGCAATCTCAGTGCAATCCCTTATGCCTCCGCCTATTTGGAAGGCGAGGCATTAGCGAAAAATTTGGCGGAAATGGACAGACTGCTGGGCGAATTTGGGCTACAAGTTAATCGGGAAAGCAAAGAGCCGAGCGATCATCTTTGCGTTTATCTCGCTCTTTTCGACCGCTTGCTTGCCGAAAAACCGTTGGAAACACAACAGCAATTTCTGCAAAACCAACTGATGAGCTGGCTCCCAGCGTGGTTCGCCAAAGCCAAAACCGTCAAGACCAACACCGGCGTTTATTTTGCGTTGTTAAGGTTGTTTGAAGAGGTATTGCTGAAGGAACAAAGATAAAGTTATTTATTTGAGAATGATTTGCATTGAGTGAATTTAAAAAGGAAGTTAAAATTTCAACTTCCTTTTTTATTGGCCGGATTTATCCACATTATTTATTACAAGCGGTTATTTTTATAAAAAAATTTACAAAGGAGACATTAATGCAAAATAATAAAACCACCTACCTAAATTGGTACGATTTATGCGTGCTAACCCTGATCTTTTTTGGCGAGGCAATTTACACCTCAACTCAGCAATATTTCATCACCACCGAAATGCAAGGTAATTTTGAAGAAAATTTAACCTTTTCAAATGAACAAAATTATTGGGCATTACTGACTCAACTTGCATTGTTACTGGTTGCAATGGGCTATCTAAAATGGCGGAATTTTGATTTCAGCCGTTGGGTGATTCGCCCATCTTGGCGGGCTTTTTTTAGCGGTATCGGGTTGTTTATCTTGCTCTCGTTAGCGATGGATCTCTATTTTGAAATATTATATGGTGTTTACAACCTAGTGTATTCGGAGCCATTTTTAGCAGTCTTAAAAGAAGTGAATTTTTCTACCGTGCTGTATGCGATTTTAAACGGCTTTTATGAAGAAATCTTTTTCCTCGGTATTTGCTTGGCGGTTAAACCTGAATATCTAAAATGGGCGGTGATTTATTCACTGATTATTCGGGTGAGTTTTCATACCTATCAAGGAATGGAAAGTGCGTTAGGATTAGGAATTTGGCTTGGTTTAATTATTTATTTGCTCTACTCACGCTCAAAGCAGAAAAACCTATTTCCATTTTGGGTGGCACACAGTATTGCGGATACTTTGGGGCTGAGTTTGTTGGCTTATTTTTAGTTAAAGGTGCTACATTTAAGCGGCATAAGTTGATAGAGCTGATCGTACCTGATCGTACCAGTAGCATAAAAACATTATTATTTGTATGGAAAGCTGCTTTTCGGTTACAATATAACCGATAGTTATTGGTTATAACTAAAAATTATTTTTAATTTAACGGAGCAAATATGAAATATGAAGAGTATCAAAAAATTAACCCTAGCCACTTTGATTTTAGTGGGTTTAACTGCTTGTGGTAGTGGTGGTTCAGGTAGCAGTTCTAATAATGCTAAATCGAAACCACAAGTTGAGTTAAAAAAACTGAAGAAGCAAAAAAATTGCAGAGGCAAAAGGAATTGGCAATAAAGAATATAAAGATGGATTAAATGAGTTAGAAGAAAAAAATGAAACAGGTAAAAACGGAGAAGAGATTCGAACCCATGGTTATCTCTATAACAGCCATTATTCCGTTGTAACTGCCAAAATGAAACAAACTTTACAGTAAAATGGTCGTCAAATGGAACCTACGGTTGAAGTGAAAGGGCTTAAAACTGAGAATTTACCGACAGAGGGCAAAGCAACATATAAAGGCGAAGTTTTTGATTCTCACGGTAAAGCAGACACTGCATTAACTGGTGGAAAATTAACATATTATGTTGATTTTCTAGTCGCATAGGCTCAGGTCAAGTTGAAAATGCACACGCTGGTTCTATCGCGTTAGAACAAGGCAAAATAGATAATGGTGGTATTACGGCTTCTGCTAGTCAAAAGCATAATAACGACTCCATTGGAAAAGGCAATTATAGTGTGCAATTCTTCGGTCCAAATGCAGAAGAAATCGGTGGTAAAATAGAGCTCAAAGCTAATGATAGAACAGATATCTTTGGTATTAGCGGAACTCGAGGCGAAATTCAAAAATAAATAACTTCTATTATTCAATGCCGTTTAATCCCTTAAACGGCATTCTTTTTTACTATGCATAAAAAATACTTTCTATTTTTACTTGTTTCGCCGTTGGTAATGGCGGAAACGGTTGAGTTTCAGCAAGATCCCACAGAGTTTGATAGTCGGCAACAAGCGGTCAAATTTGAGAAAGAAATTGCAAAAAAAGATTTAAAATCAACCGCTTACTTGGCGGAAGATAATACACTTAAAGGTATTGAACAACATATTAACCAAGCAATTCTTAGACAAGATTGGGCAAAGCTGGAAAGCCTGCTTGGCGATTATGCAAAGCAAGAGCAATTTGATCCGCTACTTTTAGACTATGCTTTGGCGGCATTGGCTTATGCTAAAAAAGATTATCGCTCTGCGGCGTTTTATTATCAGCAGTTGCTGAAAAAACAGCCTGATTTAACCTACCCTCGTTTTGATCTAGCCCTGATTTTAAAAGAGGATTATCGCTACAGGGAAGCAGAGTAAGAATTTCAGCAACTCAAAATCGATGATTTACGCAATGCGGTGAATGCTGCTTTGGCTCAAATAAAGGAGGAAGAGAGCTGGAAGCCGGATTTTTATTTGCAATATACTCAAACCAACAATGTGAATAATGCTTCTTCGTCGCCAACGGTAAATGTAAACGGGCGGATTTTTATTAAAGAGTCAGACAGCTTGCCGCAGTCGGCAAAAGGCATAAGGTATGGCGTTGGCTTGAGTAAAATGCGAAACATCGGCGGCAATCATTTTGTGGGCGTTGATCTTGGCTATCACGGTGTTTATTACTGGAATAACCACGATTATAGCGAACAATCGGTCTCACTAACGCCAAAATATAGCTACAGAACGGCAACTTACCGAATCGGGGTTTCGCCCTTTATTGAGCAGAATTGGCTGGGTAGCTCACGGTATAACTATCAATTTGGTAGCAGTATCAATGCTGTTAAACTTTTTGAACGAGGGCTGATTTCCGGCTCATTCAGCCATCTGCAAAAACTTTATAGTGAACAGCATATTGCCGACCGTTACAATGGTTATCGCAACCAACTCACGCTAGGCACGCAATGGCAAGCGGTCAAAGATTGGCGATTTTTTGCAAATCTTAACGCTAGCCGTGAAATTACCCGTGAGAAAGCCCAATCTTCCAATAAGTGGCTGGCGACCATTGGCGTAATTTACCAAACCCCAAGCTGGGCAAGCTCGGCGAGCATTGGTTATGGCAAGCGGTATTTTGCCGATAAGCATTATGTGTTTGGCTACAAACGCCAAGATAAGGAATATCAAGCGAATGTGGCGGTATGGAATCGAAGTTGGCACTTGCACGGAATTGTGCCGAAAGTGAATTTCCGCTATCAAAAAATCGACAGCAATATTACCGATTTCTACTCTCGTAGCAATAAAGAAGTCTTTATGACGTTAGAGAAACTGTTTTAAGTTTAAGGCTGTGTGAATATGGGGGCGAAAATTTTCGCCCGCTATTTATGTGAGCTAATTGAATTTCTTGTAATTTAACTGCAACCATTGCAGCCCAATTACCGCAATGACATTGTCAATTGTGCCGTCTTCCACCCATTGATAAGCCTGCTCACGGCTGACAACGTGGACTAAAATATCCTCATTTTCTTCTTCCAATAAGCCGTATACCTCGCCCGATTTGACTTTGGTGCTATCAATTAAGCCAAGAAATAAATGCAAACGCTCAAGTTGTCCGCCCGGGCTGTCCCACACGCTAAGGGCGTGTTGCACCTCTGTTACTTCTAAGCCTGCTTCTTCTTTTGCTTCTCGAATAGCAACTTCCGCAGGTTCTTCATTGCCTTTATCGACCATACCTGCCACTAATTCCAACAGCCAAGGGGAGCTTTTCTGTGCGGAGTCATAAGCTCCAATACGCACTTGCTCAACCAACACGACATTATCCAATTTCGGATCGTAAGCAATAAGTGCTGCCGCTTCGCCTTTAATTAAGAGTTCACGCACCACATCGCCGCTCATTTCGCCTGAAAAGAGTTTATGGCGGAATGTGATTTTTTGTAACTCAAAATGCCCTTTGTAAACTGTTTCTTTGTTTAGTATCTGCAAATCGTCATATTGATATTGGTTCATTCTGCCCCCTAGCTTCTTTGTAAACGGTCACTATGTACAAGATACAACGCTACAATCATTACTAAAATCGATACCGAGAAAAGTAGCGTGTGCATTGCATTTGAGTGATCGACAATAATTAATCTTACCATTGCGGTAATGCCGATATAGAGAAAATATCGCAACGGGAAGTGATAGTTCGATTTAAAATATTTCACAATTAAAGCCAAAAACTCAAAATAGAGGAAGAAAATCACGATATGTTCTACCACTTGGAATTTTTCGCTATTGTCAATTAATAATTCATAAAGTGCATAGCCTTCGACAAAGAGTGAATAAGAAAGCAGTACACCGGCTACCAATAAAGAGAGATTGAGCACCCATTGAAAAATTTCTGACGCAATTCTGCCAAACGTAGAGTGGCGTTCTTCTAATGATTTTTTAGACATTTATTATCCTTCATTCACATCATAAACAATCGATTGGCACGTAACAGGCTGAAATTGCCCATTCTGCCAATGGTATAACAAAGGTTCAGATAATAGCATATTTTCGGGGAGCTGATAGAAGTAGCTTAAATAGAACGGCAGCTCGCTTACAAAATGCAATTTTCCTCTCGGGCAATGGGCGGAAAAAATGCGTTTTTCCAACGGAAGATGTTTTACTTCAGATAATTTCACAATCCCCACGCCTTGCGATTTCAAAATCGCCTCTCGCAAGCACCAACTTAGATAAAAGCGTTGTGAAAGGTTGTCTAGTAAAGGGCAATGTTTATTTAATAATACAACTTGTTCTTCCATATTGGCATAGTGGCGAATCAGATCCGCATAACGCCTTTCTTTCTGTGGGTGTTCAATATCAATGCCTACTGCTAATTTTGCAAAAAAATGCGAAAAAATGATCGCTATCCAATTCCCCGAATGGCTAATATTAAAATCAATCTGCTCGGCACTCACAAAAGGTCTGCCACTTTTTGTGTGTTGAATGTTCTCTAACAATTGCAAATCCAAGCCATATTTTTTAAACAGTTCAGTCAGCAAAAAATGAGCGGCACGGCGGCTCTGCCATTTATGGGTTTGCTTTTCATTAAAATGTTCAGGCATTGGCGGAAAGTCAAAATCACTCGGCAAAATAGCGTGCCGATGAATAAAAGCAATTTCGATATGGGGGATTGTGTTTGCAAAATTTTCCATAAAAATGACCGCTTGTTGTTAGCGTTTAAAAGCGAGTAACAGCACACTTGCTGAAATTAGCCCAATGCCCGCCCACTCTTGCCCGTTTGGGCGTTCGCCAAGAAATACCACCGCAAAAAGAGTCACCAGCACAAGGCTAAATTTATCCACCGGTGCAACTTGTGAGGCGTTACCTATCTGTAGAGCTTTAAAATAAGCCAGCCAAGAAATGCCCGTAGCAAGCCCTGAGAGAATCAGAAACAACCAATTTTTATTGCTGATGTGAGCAATCCGCTGCCACTTGCCTGTGTAAGTCAGAAACGCGATTAACGCAATGATGATCACAATAGTACGAATAACAGTGGCAAAATCAGAATTAATATTTTGTAAGCCCACTTTAGCGAAAATTGCCGTGAGGGCAGCAAAAACAGCAGAAATTGCTGCCCAATAGAACCATTCATTACTCATAACAAATTCCTAACATTTTTGATGAAATTATACTCAAACAGATTGATAAAATGTAACTTATCTCTAGTTTAGCAAATTTTCTATTTAATCTTAGGGAAATCTTTGGTAAAAAATAAATTGTATGAAAAAGTAGATAAATAATGAATAGGAGAATTTCAGTGGGAAGATTACTTTTACTTTTAAAATCAGAAGCAGCAGGGGGGATTTTACTATTAATCTTTGCCTTTACCGCAATTATATTGGCAAATTCATCACTAAATGATGTTTATTTTGATTTCTTACAAACTAAAGTAAGTTTTCAGTTTGGTAACTTTGTGTTAGCTAAGCCACTATTGCTTTGGATAAATGATGGGTTGATGGCAATTTTCTTTACCCTGATAGGCTTAGAAGTGAAAAAAGAGTTATTTGAGGGCTCGCTTTCGAGCATTAAAAATGCCTCATTCCCAGCGATGGCAGCAATTGGAGGAATGGTAGTTCCAGCGCTAATTTTCTGGTTTATCAATAAAGATTATCCCGAATATCATTCAGGTTGGGCAATTCCTATGGCAACCGATATTGCTTTTGCTGTTGGTATTGTAGCACTGTTAGGGACGCGTGTGCCGTTAGCACTAAAAGTATTCTTACTGGCACTTGCGATTATTGATGATTTAGGTGCAATTATTGTGATTGCCCTTTTCTATTCGCAAGAGATTAGTATGCAAGCTCTTAGCATTGCTGGTGTTGCAATTTTTGCGTTGTTCATTCTTAATCGTTTTAAGGTTACTTCACTTTGTGCCTATATCTTTATTGGTCTGATTTTGTGGACATCAGTTTTAAAATCAGGTGTTCACGCTACTTTAGCTGGGGTAATTATTGGCTTTTGTATACCATTGAAAGGAAAAAATGGGGAACGACCAGCAGAAGAATTGGAACATATCCTTGTACCTTGGTGTTCATTTATGATTCTTCCTATTTTCGCATTTGCTAATGCCGGTGTATCGTTATTAGGGATGGGGATTGAACAGCTAACTTCGCCATTACCATTGGGTATTGCACTAGGTTTGCTTGTAGGTAAGGCTATAGGGGTGTTTGGATTTAGCTATTTAGCTGTTATTTTCCGATTTGCAAGCTTACCACCAGGTGTTAATTTTAAACAAATTTTTGCCATTGCGGTGTTATGTGGTATCGGGTTTACTATGTCAATGTTCCTTGCAAGTCTCGCATTTGATGTAAGTCAAGCAGGGGAGACTATCACACCTCTTGCACGTTTAGGCATTTTACTTGGTTCTGCTATATCTGCTATTTTAGGTTATATCTTATTAAGAATGGCAACGCGTAAAAATGTGGAATTAGATGAGCCGGTTTAGAGAATGCATTAATATTACTTCTTTTTTAATTTGTGACCGCTTGTAAGTAGGCTTTTTAAGCAACTCTAAATTAGCGGAGTTATAGGGCGAAGTAGTATCTTCGCCCTTATGTTTACTGAACGGGTTTATCTCTTAAAGAACATTATAGTATCTAAATATAAAGTCTAATAATTATCTACCTAACTAAGTATATAACAATTTATAAATATTTTTGTAAAGATTTATTCATATTAGGCCTTATAGTGTGTAAAATGTGCAAAATTTTTTTACTTTTAGGTATATGAGTTTGAATTTATGATTAAAAAGGATAAACTTCTAGCAAGCTAGCAAGGTAATACAACAAGTTTTACTTGTAAAAAGCCGTACCTAAATTTTAATAGACCCACTATGCTGAGTAGCTAAATTACTATAATAGCTACGCAGTGTAGTGGGTTTTTTTATCTATTCAATCTGGAGAAAATTAATGAACAAAGTTTTTAAAGTGATTTGGAATACGGCTACACAAAGTTACTCTGTTGTATCTGAATTATCTCGTGCTAAGGGGAAACCCACAAAATCAAGCGTTCTATCTAAAGCGATTGCTTTAGCACTGAGTGTTGTGGGTGTCACTTCTGCTTATGCAGCAGAAATACCTGACACCTATTTCCATGTCAATACTGGCGCTGCCGATCAGCCTGCAGGCAATGCTACCACTAATGAAGGCTCTATCGATAGCAAAGCAGGGGCGACTGGCGATCGTTCTATTGCCGTAGGTATGAATGCACGAGCAGAGGGCATCAGCTCCATTTCCATCGGTAGAGATGCCTCCAACTCACAAGCATCAGCCAATGCCATCGCTATCGGTCGCAATGCCCAAAATACAGGCAATGCAAGTCGATCTGTTACTATCGGTGAAAATGCCCTAAGTGAAGGATCAAACACTTCGGTTACCATTGGCTATGGCGCAAAAACCACCATGAACTCACTACCAGATCCTGAAAAAAACTCATTGCGCGTGGGTGGCTGGGCTGTGGCGATCGGTAGAAATGCAACAGCCAACTATGACAGTATCGCTATCGGTGCTGGAGCAGAAGCAGCCACCGACCCTAATGGCGCTAACCAATATGGTACCCTAGGTTGGTCAACTGCCGTAGGTAGAGAGGCAAAAGCGACAGCACACGCCAGCACCGCTTTATTTCTGAAATAATCGTTATGATTAGCTATTCCAATTAGCCAATTCTACATATTCTTTTATTTCAGGAAATTGCTTCAACCACTTATTCCATTGCACTTCATTCACTTCAATAGAAATAATACGCTCGCCAAACTCATTGAATGTTTCCGTTTTAATACAATTTTCTGCTTTAAATTGAGCATAGATTGCCCCAGCAGTAACAGGCAGTAGGAGTGTTTCACACACTAAATTGCTTCGCAATCTTTCCTGAATGGCTTGGTAGAGTAGATCAATACCAATATTTTCTTGAGCGGAGAGATAAACCGCAATCGCTGTGCCGTCATCATTACGCTCAATATGTGGCTCAATGCCATCCAATTTGTCTATTTTGTTAAAAACTAAAAGTGTAGGGATCTCTAATGCCTCAATTTCATCAAGCACTTGATTTACCGCATCAATATTTTCATTTTTGCGATCGTCTGATCCATCTATAACGTGCAAAAGCAATGTCGCTTCGGTAGTTTCTTGCAAGGTAGATTTAAACGCAGAAACCAAATCGTGTGGTAGAAAACGGATAAAACCTACTGTATCAGCAAGAATGGTTGTGCCGACATCTTGTACTTGAATACGGCGTAAGGTTGGATCGAGTGTCGCAAACAGTTGATCGGCTGCATAAACGCCTGCTTGGGTAATCGCATTGAATAGCGTAGATTTGCCCGCATTGGTATAGCCAACAAGAGAAACGGTTGGAATATCTGCTTTTTGGCGTGTTTTGCGGTTTTGATTGCGTTGCTTGCTGACTTTTTCAAGACGGCTTAAAAGCTGTTGAATGCGTACTTTGATCAAACGGCGATCGGTTTCGAGCTGCGTTTCCCCCGGGCCCCGTAGCCCCACAGATCCCCCTTTTTGCTGATCTTGATTGGTTACACGGCGAACTAAACGGGTAGAGAGATGGCGAAGCTGTGCCAGTTCCACCTGTAGTTTCCCTTCGTGGGATCTGGCTCGCTGAGCGAAAATATCAAGGATCAAACCTGTTCTATCCACCACCCGGCAGCCGCATAGTGATTGCAAATTCCGTGTTTGAGCAGGGCTAAGTTGGTGGTTAACCAACACCACCGTTGCTTCTAGCTGTTCTACCGTTTCCGCAATTTCCTCCGCTTTGCCTTGCCCGACATAATATTTAATGTGTGGGCTTTGGCGAGTTGTGGTCAGGGTTGAAAGAACCTCTACGCCGGCAGATTCGGCAAGTGTTTTAAATTCAAGTAAGTTTTCGACATCTTTATGCTGACCAAGATAGAGATGGACTAAAATCGCTTTATCTCGATTATCTTCGGTAGGATTTGTGATTTCCGTTGTTTGGCTTGCTTCAGATAAAGCAAAGCCAAACGCAGAATTGTCTTCTGAGTTTGGCAATGATTCGTTTAACATTGGTTGAAAATAATGTTTATTCTGCTTGTTCAGCCACTTCTTGTGTAGGCTGAGCTTGTTGAGATTGGTTGTTATTGTTGTGGTGCGATAATGCACGAGCTGGAACAACCGTTGAAATTGCGTGTTTGTAAACCATTTGGCTTACGGTGTTTTTTAGTAAAATTACGAATTGGTCGAAAGATTCGATTTGACCTTGTAATTTAATGCCGTTAACTAAATAAATTGAAACAGGAATACGCTCACGACGAAGTGCATTCAAATATGGATCTTGTAAAGATTGACCTTTTGCCATTTTATTTTCCTTTTTTATTGTTGTGTGATGATTACTAGGACAGCAAATATCATAATAAGTGCCAAGGCGTGCTAGATATTACCACAATTATTTAAATAATGATCGATCTTTTCCACCATTTTTGCTTTAGAGCTAGTCGGATCTAGGCTATCGAGCCACGTTAGCTCACCTTGCCAACTTCTCAACCAAGTAATTTGCCGCTTCGCTAATTGGCGAGTGGCACAAATGCCTTTGAAAATCGCTTCATCAAGTGAAATATCGCCTTGTAAATATTCCCACATTTGGCGATAACCCACACAGCGAATAGACGGCAAATTGATATGCAAATCTTTGCGTAAAAATAACCGCTTGACTTCATCTTCAAACCCCAAGTCAATCATTTTGTGGAAACGTTGCTCAATGCGTTGGTGTAGCACGCTTCTATCTTCTGGCGCAATCGCAAACTGGAGTATGTTATAAGGAATGGCTTCACCTTGTTGGGCGGTGAGTGCTGTCATTGTTTTACCCGTAATATAAAACACCTCTAACGCACGGTTAATGCGTTGGCTATCGTTCGGGTTAATTCTTGCCCCTGCAATAGGGTCGATTTTGACTAATTCTTGGTGTAATACTGCCCAGCCGTGCTGTTCTGCTTTCGTCTCAATGTCGGCACGAATGCTTGGATCGGCAGAGGGTAATGGAGAAAGCCCTTCCAACAAGGCTTTGTAGTAAAGCATTGTGCCACCCACCAAGAGCGGAATTTTACCCTGTGCGGTAATATCCGCCATTTCACGCAACGCATCTGCGTGGAAATTCATCGCCGAATAGCTTTCTGCTGGGTCTAAAATATCAATTAAACGGTGAGGTGCGAGAGCCAGCTCTTCCTTGCTTGGCTTTGCCGTGCCGATATCCATTCCTTTGTAAATTAAGGCAGAATCCACGCTAATTACTTCAACAGGCAGTTCTTGCCTGAGAGCAATCGCTAAATCTGTTTTACCGGAGGCAGTTGGGCCCATTAAAAAGAGGGCGAGGGGTTTTTGAGTCATTTTATACTTAATTTGAATAGTTAATTCTTTTAAACCAGTATAGCACATTTAAGCTTAAGTTTAGGCTCAGTCATAAAGCCATAAAATTAAAGTATTTATTGAACTAATTCTGATAAATACTATTATGATGTATATCATTTGATATACAAAGGAGGTTTTTATGGCAAATAGTTCATTAGTAAGTGTAAGAATTAGTCCTGAAATTAAAGAGCAGGCGAGTGAAGTTTTAGCAGGGGTTGGTTTAACGGTTTCTGATGTTATGCGAATGACATTAGCGAAAATTGCGACAGAAAAACGTTTTCAGTTTGACTATCAACCTAACTTAGTAACAGCAGAAGTATTAAGATCGGTTAGAAATGGAGAAGAAAAATTAAACTCAGCAAAAAATATTGCTGATTTAATGGAGCAGCTCAATGCGAGAGATTGAGTATAGTAATGCTTTTAAGCGAGACTACAAAAAGTGTGCAGTTGATACCCTATCTTCTTCGCTGATTGAAGCACTTTATTTTCTCATCAACGATAAGCCACTACTTGAGAAATACTGCGAGCACGCTTTAACTGGCGAATGGAAAGGTTTTCGAGATTGCCATATTCAGCCTGATTTAGTGCTCATTTATCGAAAAATCGATGATAAATTAGAGCTATTGAGAATAGGTAGTCATTCTAATTTATTTGGATAAAGGGCGATTGAACGCCCTTTCTCTTTTATAGATACGCCGAAAAATCCACCTCTTTTCTTATCCCTTCAATTTCTTTCTTCCCATTGGCATAAAGCTCAATTTCTGAAAGCAGAGCAATCACTTCACTCAGCGTACAAGCGGTTGGAATTTCACATTTTTTTGCAAAAAATTCGGCTAAATTGACCGCTTGTGTTTGGTTAAACAAGGCAAAGAGTATCTGTTGCAAGTTTTGCTCTCTTACTGCTTGTGGTACGGAAAGCAGCGTTAGCCTTGTTTGCTCTTGCCAATGTTTTTCGGTAATGGAAAAACCAAGTTCGGTTAAGCTCTCTTTGTATTGGTGCCAGCGTGCCGTTTGTTGTTCATCTAACGTAATGTTAAGCGGAATTAATAACGCTTGAGTTTGCCTTTTACCAAGCTGATGAGTAAATTTCAGCTCAGCAAGTTTAGCGAGCGGAATTAAGTAGAAATCCTCTCCCTCTTTCATTAATACTGCTTGGTTTTTCACAATGGCTAAGGCTTGGGAATGATGAACTGCAAGCGGTATTATTTTTTCTGTTTGTTGCAAAACAGGTTCAGGTTTTATCTCCGCTTTTGGCTCAAAAGTTGGTATTTGAATGGCGGTTCTTTCTGCTTTTTCCGTTCGAATATCTGAACCGCCCACTAGCTCGTTATACCATTTTTGAGCTGATTGACTGCTACTACTTCGCTCAAATTTAGGCATAAAAGGCGAGTGAGTAGAACGATGTGCATTTTTTTGTGATAATTCGACCGCTTGCTTAGGCTCTTTCGGCTGAGTAAACACATTCTGCCCAGCGGCTTGGCGGTTTGTATCTTTTACATAAGCAGGCATTGGCTCATTGAGTTCGTTTTTTAGTTCAAGTGTGGGTTGATTTTGTTGTAGGCTATTGCTCACACCTTGCAAAATAAAGTCGTGTACCAATCTGCCTTGATGAAAACGGACTTCGTGCTTGGCTGGGTGAACGTTTACATCCACCATCGTTGGATCTAAATCCAAGAAAATCACAAAGGCAGGGTAGTAGCCAGTTACAATGCTCTCGCCATAGGCTTGGCGGATTGCGTGATTAATGGTTTTATCCCGCATCATTCGCCCATTTACATAGCTGTAGCAAAGATCGTTTTGCAGACGAGCCAGCATCGGCGAGCCAACCCAGCCGTGCAGGTGTAAATCGCCGTGTTGCCAGTCAATATAATTGGCATTTTGGATAAATTCCTCGCCACAAATTGCCGCTACACGCTTTTGTTTTTGTTCTACTGATTGATCTGCCACTTTGCGATATTGGCGGACAATTTTGCCGTTATGAGTAAGGGTAAAACTGATGTTCGGTTTAGCCAGAGCAATGCGGCGAATCACTTCATCAATATGAGCAAACTCGGTTTTATCAGTGCGTAAAAATTTACGGCGTGCAGGCGTGTTGAAAAATAGATTAGCGACTTCAATGGTTGTGCCGATTGGGTGAGAGGCTGGTTGAATTTCTACCTCCATTTCTCGCCCCTGTGCGTAAGCCTGCCACGCTTCACTTTGCTCTGCGGTGCGAGAAGTAAGGGTTAAACGGGAGACCGAGCTGATACTCGCCAATGCTTCACCCCTAAAGCCCAAACTTAAAATGGCTTCCAAATCTTCTAAACTGCTGATTTTGCTCGTAGCGTGGCGAGCGAGAGCGAGCGGTAAATCTTGCTTGCTGATACCACAGCCATTATCTCGAATGCGGATCAGTTGCGAGCCACCTTTTTCAATATCAATTTGAATAGTGTTCGCCCCCGCATCGAGGCTGTTTTCGACCAGTTCTTTCACCACAGACGCAGGGCGTTCTACTACCTCGCCTGCAGCAATTTGGTTTGCCAGTTGCGGAGGAAGGATATGGATTAGCTGTTTAGGGGTAGTATTTGTCATTTTTGTGCCTAATCATTTGGAATTAGCCCATTTTATCTAATTTTCTTCGCTTTTGCATATTTCTTCACACAAAAGAACATGTTAGATTATGAAGAATATTCACAAAATGAGAATAAATTTATGCAGATGATAGAACTTGCTCAACAAGCGAAACAAGCCAGTTTTGAATTGGCACAATTTGGCAATCGCCAGAAAAACGAAGCTCTGCTAACCATTGCAGATAGCCTTGAACAGCGTGCGACTGAAATTTTATATGCCAATGCAAAAGACATTGAATTTGCACAATCGCAAGGGATCTCATTAGCTATTATTGACCGTTTATTGCTGAATGAAGAGAGGCTAAAAGGGATCGCAAACGATGTTCGAAATGTGGCGAAATTAGCCGATCCTGTAGGGCAAGTGATTGATGGCGGTGTGTTAGACAGTGGCTTAAAGATTGAACGCCAACGTGTGCCGTTGGGTGTGATTTTAACTATTTATGAAGCTCGCCCGAATGTAACCATTGATGTAGCATCACTTTGTTTAAAAACAGGTAATGCGGTTATTTTACGAGGTGGGAAAGAAACCAAATTTACCAATGCAGTATTGGTTGATGTGGTGCAAGATGCGCTAGAAAAAGCAGGTTTGCCGAAATTAGCGGTGCAGGCGGTAACGGATCCGAATCGTGCTTTGTTGTTAGAGCTTTTAAAGTTAGATCGTTACATTGATATGGTTATTCCACGAGGCGGGGCGGGTTTACATCAGTTCTGCAAAGAAAATTCAACCATTCCTGTGATTGTAGGCGGCATTGGGGTTTGTCATCTGTTTGTGGAGAAAACAGCGGATCAAGAGAAATCGCTAGAGGTGATTGCCAATGCGAAAACCCAACGTCCAAGCACTTGCAATACATTAGAAACCTTGTTAGTGGAGAAATCTATCGCTGTGGAATTTATACCGAAATTGGTCGCTAAAATGCAGCAGTTAGGTGTAACCATTCATAGTAATGATTTGCAAAAAATTGAGGGAATTGAACCGCTTGATCAGGAAAAACTTAGCCAAGAATGGTTATCTCTTGATCTTAACGTAGTCGTTGTGAATGACTTACAACAAGCGGTGGAACACATTCGCCATTATGGCTCGCAGCATTCGGAAAGTATTTTAACTTCTGATTATCAAGCTGCTCGTCAATTCGTACAACAAGTCGATGCAGCAGCCGTTTATATTAACGCCAGTACACGTTTTACTGATGGCGGTGAATTTGGCTTGGAGGCAGAAGTAGCAGTAAGTACGCAAAAATTACACGCAAGAGGTCCAATGGGGCTTGAGGCATTAACCACTTATAAATGGGTGTGTGAAGGCGATTATTTAATTAGAGGATAAGTATGTTAAAGCAGATTTTAGAATTTTTTAAATTGCTCGCTAAGCGTTATACGGAAAATAATATTGCGGTTTCGGCAGGTTATCTTACTTACAGTACGATGCTTGCCATTGTACCGTCAATTATTGTGCTTTTTTCGATTTTTACATTTTTTCCTGTGTTTTATGAAGCTAGTGAAATGTTAAAAGCGTTTATTTATGACAATTTTGCTCCGAGTGCGAGCGAAATGGTTTCAGAATATCTTGAGCTATTTGTCAGTAATGCTAAAAAAATGGGGATAGTTAGTATTATCGGTTTATTTGTGGTTTCTTTGATGTTGATTAAAAGCATTGATGAATCTCTTAATACTATTTGGCACAATAGTCAGAGTAGACCGATGTGGTTCTCTTTCTTGCTTTATTTCTTAGTTTTAATATTTGGACCATTACTTGCTGGAGCAAGTATTGCGATTACAACCTATATCACGTCATTAGCAATTTTTAATGGCTCCGGAGCATTGTCGCTCGGGCAACATTTATTAGAATTAATGCCGTTTTTCTTGATTTGGCTGCTGTTTACATTGGTGTATAAATTTATCCCGGTTACAAAGGTAGAATTTAAGCACGCAGCAATTGGAGCATTACTGGCTGCGGTGTTCTTCACCTTAGGTAAACAAGCCTTTATTTGGTATATTACAGCCTTCCCATCTTATCAAGCAATTTATGGGGCATTAGCGGTATTGCCGATTATGTTGTTGTGGATTCAATTAAGCTGGCAAGTGGTGCTATTAGGAGGGCAGTTCGCTGCAATATTAAAAGAGATGGAAGAAAACAGAGGCGCTAATGATCGGATTAATTCAGCGGGTTAAATGGGCAAAAGTAGAGGTTAAAGAACAAATTATTGGCGAAATTCAGCACGGTTTATTGGTTCTGCTCGGCGTTGAAAAAGATGATGATGAGTCTAAAGCCGATAAATTATTGGAAAAGGTACTGAATTATCGGGTGTTTTCTGATGAGCAAGGCAAGATGAATTTGAATGTTCAGCAAGCAGGTGGCAGCCTGCTCGTAGTGTCACAATTCACACTTGCAGCGGATACGAACAAAGGCTTACGCCCGAGTTTTTCCAGAGGAGCAGCCCCAATTGATGCGGAACGTTTATACGACTACTTTCATCAACAAGCGGCAACTAAAATCCATACCCAAACAGGGAAATTTGCGGCAGATATGCAAGTTAGCCTACAAAATGATGGACCTGTTACCTTTTGGTTGCAGGTTTAATTTCTCTTTTTAGGAGATTTTCAGTGTATCAATTACCGCTCGTAGTGCAGGTGAAACATTGCGGTGCGGATAGTATAGATAAAGAGGTGGCAATGTGATGCAACTTTGGTTAAAAATAGAAATTAATTGACCGCTTGCCAGCTCAGTTTCTATTAAATTTTCAGGTAAATAGGCTAATCCTAAATGCAAAAGAGCAGCGTCTTTGGCAGACTGTGAACTATTGAAAATCCAGCGGCAATTTGGGGTAAGTTTAATTTGTTCGCCATTGTCTTTAAACTCCCAAGAAAAAAGTTCTCTATTGCTTAAGCGATATCCGATACATTGATATTGTGTCAGCTCTTGGAGGTCTTTTGGAAATACTCGTTCAGCTCAAATCAGTAAATTAATTACTTCGTTAGATACTGCTGCTCATCAAAATGAGTTACAAGTAGCTAAACAATCAGTATTATTTGATGTGGCAAGATATCTTTAACTCTAAATAATTTTTTTCATAGTTCCTTAGTAGTAAGCGGTCATATTTGTACGTTTTTTTGCAAATATGACCTTTTTTATATTAGCGATTAATCAAAATCACTTAGGCAATCTCTGACACTTCGAGCAAAAGTAAGTGTTACGTTGCCCAATCACTTTAGTTTCAATCGGCTTTCCGCAATCGTTGCACGCTTCGCCTTTTCGCCCATAAACTTGTAGCACTTGAGCAAAATAGCCGGGTTTGCCGTCAGGTTGAATAAAATCTTTGAGTGTTGTACCACCTTGAATAATCGCTTTGGTTAGCACTTCTTTGATGGTTTTCACTAAACGTTCGCACTGTTTTTTCGTCAGGTTTTGTGCCGCTAATTCAGGGTGAATCCCCGCCATAAACAGGCTTTCACAGGCATAGATATTTCCAACACCTACAACCACTTCATTCGTCATAATAAAGGTTTTACAAGCGGTCGTTTTTTTACGGCTTTTTGCAAATAAGTAATCAGAGGTGAAATCGTCTGAAAGCGGCTCGGGGCCGAGTTTACGAAGTAGTTCGTGATTTTCGGCTTTTTCTGCCCATAGCCAACAGCCGAATTTGCGAGGATCGTTATAACGTAAAATGGTACCGTTTTGGGTAACAAGATCGATATGATCGTGTTTGCCAATCTCTTTTTGTTGACTTTCTTGTAAAATGCCGAGTGAGCCGGACATTCCCAAATGGACTAAAATATCGCCTTTATCGGTATGAATCATCAGATATTTCGCCCGTCTTTCGATACATTCAATCCTTGCATTTTCCATTTGCGATAATTCTTCGCTCACTGTCCAGCGTAGTTTTGGTTGGCGGACAATAATCTGCTTAATGGTTTGCCCTTTTAAATAAGGCTCAACGCCTCGCACGCTTGTTTCTACTTCGGGTAATTCAGGCATTTTTTATTCCTTATAGTAAAAAGGTGCGTTTATTACGCACCCTAGATAGTGTTAATTAGGCTTTTTTACCGACTAGATAGCCAATAACTGTGCCTGCAACGGCAAACGGAATCCACTCCATTGAGATAGATTTGAGTGGTAGAGCATTCAATGCTTCTACACCAGCAACCGATAGAATAGACACAACAGTAACCAAAGCCAATGGTAAGCGTTGAGCTAGCAACGGCAACTTGATGAAAATATTGATAAACATCAGGAAGATAACCGTCATCGCAATCGGGTATAGCACTAACAATACAGGCACAGATTTTGAGATAACAAAATCTAGGCCTTGATTTGCAATACCAAAACTAATAAGCGTGAAAATCAGCACATACACTTTATAGGAAATTTTAGGGAATACTTCGTTGAAATATTCGCTTGTGGTTACGATTAAACCAATCGAGGTAGTTAAACAGGCAAGGGTTACAATCACACCCAGTAGCGTGCGACCAAATGCTCCGAAAGTATCAGTTGCAACACTATTGAGAATAAATGTACCGATATTTTGACCTTTTTCATTCAGCTCTGTAATTGTTTCTGCACTAATCGGGTAGTGGTTACCAATCCACGCAAGAGAAATATAAATTGCCGCCAATGCAACAGCGGCAATGACCCCAGCCATTGAGGTTTGTTTGATTAAATCTTTACCGCCAATACCTTTTGCTTTAATGGCACTGATCACAATCACAGAGAAAGTAATTGAAGCCAATGCGTCCATTGTTAAATAACCTTCAACAATGCCTGTAAAGAGAGGGGTTTCAGGATCAGCTTTAGTTGCCACCGTAGGTAATTCATTTCCACCTAATAAGATAACTGCTTTGATAACTAACGCTAAAATGGTAACCAACAATACAGGTGTTAAGATTGAGCCGATTCTATCAACCACTGTTGATGGATTTAAGCTGAACCATACCGCAATTAAGTAGTAAACGAGGGTAAATATCAATAAAGAAACTGTGCTGCTCTCGCCAATAAACGGTACAACTGCCATTTGGTAGGCGGTTGCCCCTGTGCGAGGAATAGCAAAAAATGGTCCGATCGTTAGGTAGATCGCCATTAAGAAAATTAAGGAAAAGTAAGGGTGAACATTTTTGCTCAACGCTTCTTTATAACCACCCTGATAGTGACCGCTTACAGCAATCCCAAGTAAAGGTAAGCCTACGCCGGTCAACACGAAGCCAATAATAGAGGGCAGAAAATCAACGCCACTATCTAAACCGAGTTTTGGCGGAAAAATTAAGTTTCCCGCCCCAAAGAAAATCGCAAAGAGCATAAAGCCCACGATGAAGGTATTTTTAGTCATAATAAGTACTACTTAAAAATTAAAAGGAGAGACATTAAAAAATAAGGGGAGAATTGTGCCATATTTGCAAACTTCTTGCAAAAAAAGACCGCTTGATGTTTGAAATATTTCTTAATGAAGAAAAGCCAGAGAATTTCTCCGGCTTTATAAGAGGTTAATAACCTAGTGTTTTTCCTTCCGGATTGCGAGGATCTGAGTAGCCATAAAATCCGCCGTCTCTAGCTTGAATGATTTGTACTCTTCCCATCGCTGCTTTTTCAACAACCTTATGCCCTTTTTCTTTTAATAAGTTGATGGTGTCTCGGCTTAAGCCTTCTTCAACACGAAGCTCATCAGGTAGCCATTGATGATGTATACGAGGAGTAACAATAGCTTCTGCCGGGTTCATCTGATGGTCTATTGTATTAACAATACTTTGTAGCACTGTTGTAATGATACGAGCACCACCCGGGCTACCGGTTACTAGCCAAGGTTTATTGTCTTTCATTACGATAGTTGGTGTCATAGAAGAAAGAGGGCGTTTTTTAGCCTCAATAGCATTTGCATCACCACCGATTAAACCAAATGCGTTTGCTACCCCAGGTTTAGCAGAGAAATCATCCATCTCATTATTTAATAATATACCTGTTCCCTCTGCTACAATTCCGCTACCAAAATTGAGGTTAAGGGTATAGGTTACTGCAACAGCGTTACCTTCTTTATCCATAACAGAGTAATGTGTAGTTTGATCGCTCTCATAAGGTTGAGGTTTACCTGGTTTGATTTCACTTGCAGTCTTTGCTATTGCTTCATCAATACCTTTTGATAACTCATCGGCATATTTTTTAGATGTTAGTCCTCTAACAGGAATTTTTACAAAATCAGGATCGCCTAAATATTCGGAACGGTCGGCATAAGCTAATTTCATTGATTCAGCTAAATAATGGATGCTTTTTGCACTATTAGATCCATATTCGGCTAAAGGATAACGCTCTAAAAGATTAAGAATTTGTACTAAATGAATGCCACCCGAGCTTGGAGGTGGCATAGTAACGACTTTATAGCCGTGATATTCCCCTTCAATAGGTTCACGCTCAACAACTTGATAACCTTTTAGATCCTCAAGACTAATTAAACCTTGATGTTTTTCCATTTCAGCAACTATCTTTTCTGCAATATCCCCTTCATAAAAGGCTTTAGCACCATCTTTTGCTATTTTTTCAAGTGAAAGAGCTAAATCCTTTTGGATCAATGTATCGCCTTCTTCTAAAGGCTTGCCATCTTTAAAGAAAATAGCTTTGGTACTTTCCCATTTAGCTAAGTTATCTGTTTCTTGTTTTAGTGTGGCTGCAAGGGCAGGTCCGACAGTAAAGCCTTCTTGTGCTAACTTAATGGAAGGGGAAATAACTTGTTCTAAAGTCATTGTTCCCCATTTTTTTAGGGCATATTCCATTCCTGCAACTGTACCAGGCACGCCTACAGAGAAATGAGTATAGAGAGATTTTCCGTCAATAACATTGCCATCTTTATCTAAATACATATCTCGACTTGCTTTTAAAGGAGCCATTTCACGAAAATCTAACGAAAGATTTTTACCTCTTTTAGCATCGTGTAGTACCATAAATCCACCTCCGCCAATATTACCAGCATTAGGTAATACAACAGCAAGTGCGAAGCCTACTGCAACCGCAGCATCTACCGCATTACCACCTTGACGTAAAATAGACAAACCCACTTCGGAAGCCAATCCTTGCTCACTAGCAACCATTCCATTTTTTGCAAAAACGGGGTGGAAAATATCCTTACTACTATCATAACGTATTGCTGCTTGCTGAGCTGCTGCTGTTGTGGTAACTGATGGATTAGCGAATGCTGTTCCCATTGCTAATGATAAGGTTAAGAGACTTAGAAAGTACTTTTTCATAGTTTGCTCCAGTTTAAGGTGGGGTAGTATGTTACTATTTAGAGTAAATAAGCTGTAACAAATTTATAACATTAATTATTTTAATTTGTCAAATAAGAAAGGGTAATTTGAAATAAAAAACTCCTGATAGAATCTACCAGGAGTAAAATAGAGGATTTTAAGAAATAAATTCCTAATTAACTCATATATAACCCACCATTCACGTGAATGGTTTCTCCGTTAATATAACGTGCATCATCTGAAGCTAAGAAAGCCACCGCTTTTGCAATATCTTGTGGAGAGCCTAACTCACCTGCTGGAATTTGGCTTAAGATGGCGTTGCGTTGTTCTTCGTTTAACTCATCGGTCATATCTGTTGCGATAAAGCCCGGTGCAACAACGTTTACGGTAATACCACGACTTGCTACTTCTTTTGCTAATGATTTAGAGAATCCCACTAAACCCGCTTTTGCTGCACAGTAGTTGGTCTGTCCCGGATTACCCATTGAGCCGACCACCGAACCAATGCTGATAATCCGACCGCCTTTTTTCATCATTGGGCGTAACACCGCTTTTGATAAGCGGTAAACGGATGTAAGGTTAGTTTGAATGATGTCGAACCAATCATCATCTTTCATACGCATTAATAAGCCATCACGTGTGATTCCTGCGTTATTGACTAAGACATCCACATCACCAAAGGTTTCTTTGACTTGTTTTAATACACAATCAATCGATTCGGCATCTGCCACGTTTAGCACTAAACCCTTACCGCTTTCGCCTAAGTAAGCAGAAATGGATTCCGCTCCTTTTTCAGAGGTTGCTGTACCGACTACGGTGTAACCTTTTGCTACTAATTCTTCGGCAATTGCTTTGCCGATACCACGAGTTGCACCTGTAACTAATGCGATTTTGCTCATATATTCTCCTATAAAAGACGATGATTAACGCGTTAAAATATAAAAAATAAAAAGAATAATAAAGTAGTTTATGACGGTGGTTGAACTACCAAATAAGGCATATTTAACCGCCGAGCCTTGCGGTGGATAAATCCAACGTGGGCGGGCGAATACCCATATTGTTGAGACGACTAATAGCCCCAAACTGCTTAATAAATAAATTTGCAATAATGCTATCGCACCTTTTGGGTCGCCTTGGCTTAACAGCACGCCATAAATTGCCCACGCTTGAATAGCGCCAGAGGTGAGAGAGGCACCGCCAATAAAAGCCTGACGAATTTTAGGATGGATAGCGAGAAAATAAACTAAAAATGAGCAACCAGATGCAACTGAGAGCATACCAAATTGTTTAAATACGGAGCTGTTTTCAAGTGGATCAACATTGCTAAACATATAGCTAGCAGGCACGATTACCAATGCAACCAATACGCTGATTAGCATAAATATAGTTTCTTTGCTCATTTTATCGCTCTTACAATTAGGCTTGAACTGCCTCAAGGCTGGCAACATCGTTTACCGCCTGTGCTGATAATTCTTTCACAATACGGCTCGTTAAGCCTGTTAATACTTTGTTCGGGCCGATTTCATAAAGTGTTGTAATGCCATCTTGAGCCATTTTCTCAACGGTTTCTGTCCAACGTACTGGGCTATAAAGCTGGCGAACAAGAGCGTTACGAATAGCCTCAGCATCAGTGTCAACGGCTACATCAACGTTATTAATAACAGGTACAAGCGGTTGATTTAGCTCAATATTTTGCAATGCTGCAGCTAATTTTTCTGCCGCCGGTTTCATTAATGCACAGTGCGAGGGTACGCTTACCGCTAATGGTAACGCACGTTTTGCCCCTGCAGCTTTACATAATTCGCCTGCTTTTTCTGCCGCTGCTTTTGTGCCTGCAATTACTACCTGCCCCGGGCTGTTAAAGTTTACCGCTGAAACAATTTCGCCTGTTTCAGTTGCAGCTTGCTCGCAGGCTTTGATAATAGCTTCGTTATCTAAACCGATAATCGCATACATCGCACCGCTTCCTGCCGGCACGGCTTCTTGCATAGCATTACCACGCAATTCAACTAATTTGATCGCATCTTGGAAGTTTAATACGCCAGCACAAACTAATGCTGAGTATTCGCCCAAGCTATGACCTGCCATTACAGAGGGTTTTAATTCAGGGTATTTTTCTTGCCAGACACGGAAAATCGCCACCGAGGCGGCTAATAAAGCAGGCTGAGTGCATTGGGTTTGCCCTAATTCTTCCGCAGTACCATTTTGAACTAAATCCCATAAATCATAGCCCAGCACATCACTTGCTTGTTTGAAGGTTTCTTCTACGATTGGATATTGCGGAGCAAGATCAGCAAGCATTCCAATCGCTTGCGAGCCTTGACCGGGAAAAACCATAGCGAATTTTGACATTGTTTTATCCTCTTTTGAAATTTTAGTGATCCGTCCCCTCTTTTCTAAAGAGGGGGGCATATTCATTGGAATATTGATATTTGTACGATGTTTGCAAATTTTTCGTGAAATCTGACCGCTTGTATCAAATTAATCAGGCGAATAGTAAAGTTTGCCGATCTCAATGCGTTGGCGACCTGTTTCTAAGCGCCATTTGTTGCTATCACGCAGGGAATAGACGCAACCGCAATACTCTTGTTGGTAGAAACGTTCCCGTTTGCTGATTTCGATCATCCGTTGTGAGCCGCCGCCTTTACGCCAGTTGTAATCCCAGTAAACCACATCATCAAATTTGGCGGCGGCACGGTGTCCGCAATCGTTGATTTGGTTCATATCTTTCCAGCGAGAAATGCCTAAACAGCTGGTGAATACAGGGAAGCCGTTATTGTGGGCGTATTCTGCCGCCTTTTCAAAACGCATATCGAAACACATTGTGCAACGAATGCCACGCTCAGGCTCCCATTCCATTCCTTTTGCTTTTTTGAACCACTCTTTGCGGTCGTTTTCGTAGTCGTCATCTAAATCGATAAACGGAATCCCCCACTTTTCGGCAAAGCGGATATTCTCTTCTTTACGAATTAAATACTCTTTGAGCGGGTGAATGTTTGGGTTGTAGAAGTAGATGGTAAACTCAATGCCGGAGGCTTGAATGGCTTCCATCACCTCGCCCGAACAAGGAGCACAGCAAGAGTGTAATAGCAACTTGTTGTGGCCGTTCGGTAGCTCTAATTTCTCACGCACAAACGGTGCATTCGGGTCTTTTTTATTCTGTTGGGCACGGCGTTTCGCTCGTACACTTTCAATATGTTNCTTGTTGTGGCCGTTCGGTAGCTCTAATTTCTCACGCACAAACGGTGCATTCGGGTCTTTTTTATTCTGTTGGGCACGGCGTTTCGCTCGTACACTTTCAATATGTTCTTGGGGTTGTTGGTTTTGTTGTTCTGTCATTTTATATATAGGGGCGGGGCCTGTGCCCGCCCAAAATTATCATTAGTGTTCGGGCGGGCACAGGACCCGCCCCTACAAGAGGTTAAATGTATCGGATTTTTGCAAATTAATAAGATCTATCCACCGACAAATACGCCAGTGAAATCAACGCCTGTTTGTATTCGCTTTCAGGCAATACGGCTAACGCATCCACCGCTTTTTGGGCTTCTTCACGGGCTTTTTGCATTGCATAATCCAACGATTTGTGTTCTGCCATAATGGCTAATACGTCAGGAATTTGCTCCCGTTCGCCGCCATTTTCAATTGCATTACGAATAAGCTCAGCCTGTGCGGTTTTGCCTGCTTTTTCGGCAGCGTGCATTGCGTGTAAGAGTGGAAGCGTTGGTTTGCCTTCTACAAAGTCATCGCCTACATTTTTGCCTAAACTTTCGCTTTGAGCAGAGTAGTCTAAAATATCATCAATAAGCTGGAAAGCTGTGCCTAAATAGCAGCCGTACTCTTTTAAGCCATTTTCGATTTCTACACTTGCTTCAGCAGCAATCGCCACGCATTGCGTAGCAGCTTCAAACAAACGTGCGGTTTTGTTGTAAATCACACGCATATAGTTTGCTTCGGTGGTTTTCGGGTCGTTCACATTCATTAACTGCTGAACTTCGCCCTCTGCCAACGCATTGGTGGCAGAAGACATCACTTTGAGTACACGAAGCGAGTCTAAATCTGTCATCATTTGGAAAGAGCGAGTGTAGATATAGTCGCCCACCAGCACGCTTGCGGCATTGCCAAACACCGCATTGGCAGTATCTCGTCCACGACGTTTGTCTGATTCGTCCACCACATCATCGTGTAAAAGTGTTGCCGTATGTACAAACTCAATAAAAGCCGCTGCCGTAATATGCTTTTTACCTTGATAACCTAATGCACGGGCAGCCAACACCGAAATTAACGGGCGAATGCGTTTGCCGCCACCTGCGATAATGTAATGCCCAAGTTGGTTAATCAATAAGACTTCCGAATTAAGTTGAGCCAAAATTTCTGCGTTTACCGCTTGCATATCTTCATTTGCAAGAGCTTGAATTTGTTCGAGAGTTAATTGCGTAGCCATTTGTTTTCATCTAATTAGGTAAAATTTGCCCCACATTCTACCCTAAATCAGCCTAGCTTCAAAAAGAATAATTTCACAAAGTATTTGCATATCGGACTAAATTTTCTTAGACTTGAGCTAATTTTAGTCGGGGTGCTGTTTTCAGCTGAGATGATACCCGTGAACCTGATTCAGTTAATACTGTCGTAGGAAACTAATTATGCCAAACTCAATCCCTATCTCTATTCTTTTATCTTTTTCACGCTTTTCTTGCCTTACTCTAAATCGTTGATTTGGGGGCATTATGCACATTGAAATCCGCAATCTTTGCTTAACATTTGGCAAGCAAGTGCTATTTCAACACTTCAATTTTCAGCTTCAAAAAGGAAGTTGGACCAGTCTGTTGGGAGCAAGTGGGGTTGGAAAATCAACACTTTTACGCATTATTGCAGGCTTAGAAAATGAAGCGATACAAACGGGCGAAGTCGCTTTTGCTCCTCACACTTGCCTTGCGTGGTTGGCTCAAACCGATTCGCTCTATCCGTGGCTCTCCATTATTGACAACGTTCAGTTACAGGCTCATTTAAGTGGTGAAAAATCAGCAGAAAGCAGAGAAAAAGCGATAAGTCTGCTTGAACAAGTTGGGCTGGGCGAGCATTTGCATAAACGTTGTTATCAGCTTTCGGGCGGTCAGCGGCAGCGAGTGGCATTGGCTCGCACCTTAATGCAAGAAGCCAATCTGATTTTAATGGACGAGCCATTCTCAGCCCTTGATGCGGTAACTCGCCATCAATTACAAGCCCTTGCGGTTGAGCTATTGCGTGATAAAACCGTGCTGCTGATTACCCACGATCCACAAGAAGCTATTCGTGTTAGTGATGAAATTCGCATTTTACGCCATCAACCTGCTGAAATTGCCCTAACCATTACCCTTAAGGGCGAACGACCAAGAGAACTCAACAGCCACGAGCAATGGGCATTGCAGCAACAATTATTTAATGAATTCACAGGCAGAGGAGAGTAATGCGTTCCTTTTTGCAAAAAATTCCACTTTTTCGACCGCTTGTGATTGCATTTAGCTTGCTTGCCCTTTGGCAGGGCGTGATAAGTTTTGGTGGAATGCCTGCTTATATGCTGCCATCGCCGCTTACAGTTTGGCAAAAATTAATTGAAAATGCACCGCTTCTTGCCACTCACGCTCAAATCACGTTATTGGAAATTGGGTTAGGGTTGCTGCTCGGCTTTTTATTTGGGCTAGGCTCGGCATTATTACTGACTCGCTATAAGCGATTGTCTAAATTCTTATTGCCTTTGCTTGTCATTTCTCAAGCCATTCCGGTGTTTGCTATTGCCCCTCTGCTCGTGTTGTGGTTTGGTTATGGGCTTGCGTCCAAAATTGTGATGACGATATTGATTATCTACTTCCCTGTAACCGCCGCCTGTTTTGATGGCTTACGCAATACACCAAGAACTTGGCTCGATTTAGCCAAAACCTTAGAGATTTCTCCCTTTGCAATGTTGTTTAAGGTTCAACTTCCTGCAGCATTGCCATCGCTTGCTTCAGGCTTGCGCATTGCGGTGTCGGTTGCTCCTATTGGAGCTATTGTGGGGGAGTGGGTAGGCTCATCACAAGGCTTGGGCTATTTAATGCTCCACGCCAATGCTCGTATGCAGACGGATTTAATGTTTGCCGCATTGTTTATTTTGATTGTGATTGCGTTATTACTTTATTTTGTTACCGATAAATTACTAAAACGCCTTGTGCCTTGGGCAGCTCATTTACATTAAAAAGGAGAATTTATGACTATTATTCAACGACTTACCGAACAAGCAGGGCAGTATTGGCTTGATTATGTGGAACACGATTTTGTCAAACAGCTTGCAAATGGCACATTACCCAAACATTGCTTTCAGCACTATTTAAAGCAAGATTACCGTTTTTTATTTCAATATAGCCGAGCGATTTCACTAGGCATTTTCAAGGCTGAGCGATTTGAAGATATTTATTTCGCACAACAGATGAATGCAGGCTTACTGAGCGAAATTCAATTACACATTGATTATTGCAAGCAGTGGGGCATTGAGGAGAAAGAACTATTTGCAACGGAAGAATCGCCTGCTTGCGTTGCCTACACTCGTTATGCTTTAGATTGTGGAATGAAAGGTGGATTGGCGGAGCTTTACACTGCACTTGCTCCTTGTGCGATGGGGTATGCTGAAATTGCTCGCCGTATTGCTTCACATTCTGTGGCGAATAATCCTTATCAGAGTTGGATTGATACTTACGCCTCAACTGAATTTCAACAGGATAACCAAGCCTTTGCGGATTATCTAACTAAACTCTATGAACCTTTAAACGACACACAGAAAGCCGAACTACAGCAAATTTTCAACACCGCCAGCCGTATGGAAGCCGCATTTTGGCAAATGGAGCTGGATTTAAACTAACAATAAAAGGAGACATTTATGAAACTTCATCGTACTTTATTTGCCGTTGCGGCTCTACTTTCAGCCAATAGCGTTATGGCAAAAGAAAAAATCAGCCTAATGCTAGATTGGCTTGTAAACCCTGACCACGCTGCCATTATTGTGGCGCAGCAGAAAGGCTATTTTGCTGAGCAAGGTTTGGAGGTTGAAATCATCGAGCCTGCCGACCCGTCTATGCCGCCTAAATTAGTTGCCGCAGGCAAGGCAGATTTAGCGGTGGATTATCAGCCACAACTTCAACAACAAGTGGCACAAGGTTTGCCTCTAAGCCGTATAGGCACATTGGTTGCCACGCCACTAAATAGCCTTGTGGTGTTGGATAACGGCAAGATCAATAGCCTTGCTGATCTAAAAGGTAATAAAATTGGTTATTCCGTAAGCGGATTTGAAGATGCGTTATTGAAAGCAATGCTCTCATCAACTGGTTTGAAGGAAGATGATATTGAGTTAATCAATGTGAACTGGTCGCTCTCGCCATCATTACTTTCAGGGCAAGTTGATGCAGTTATTGGGGCGTTTCGTAATTTCGAGCTAAACCAACTAGCATTGGAAAACCAAAAAGGAAAAGCCCTCTTCCCCGAAGAGCACGGTGTGCCAGCCTATGATGAGTTGATTTTAGTTGCTCATAAAGATAAAACCCAAGATGCAAAATTTTCTGCTTTTTTGACCGCTTTAGAGAAGGCAACGATTTATACGCTCAATCACCCACAGGCTGCGTGGGAGGATTTTGTCAGTTATAAACCGCAAGAGCTAAATAATGAATTAAACCGTCGTGCGTGGGCAGATACTTTACCTCGCCTTGCACATCGTCCGAGAACACTAGATTCTCATCGCTATATTCGTATGGCGGAGTTTTTGCAATATCAAGGCTTAGTTAAAGAAATGCCTAAGCTGGAAGAATATGCGGTTGAGTTAAAATAGTGATTTTAGGGTTGCGAAATCAGAAAAAAGATCAAAATAGTTAGCCTAAAAAGCGAGATAACAAAATTTTAAAGATTTTATTAAAATCCTGCTTGCTCTTTTGAATGTTTTTCCGTAGAATTGCAACCCTATTTTTATGAATTAATTTAGTGCCTAAAAGCAAAAGCAGATGGCACATAGCGGAGTAAATATGTACGCAGTTTTCCAAAGTGGCGGCAAACAACACCGTGTTAGCGAAGGTCAAGTAGTTCGTTTAGAAAAACTAGAAATCGCAACTGGTGAGAAAGTTGAATTCGATTCAGTTTTAATGGTCGTTAATGGCGAAGATGTTAAAATCGGTGCACCGGTAGTTTCTGGTGCAAAAGTAGTGGCTGAAGTTGTAGCACAAGGTCGTGGCGAAAAAGTTAAAATCGTTAAGTTCCGTCGTCGTAAACACAGCCGTAAACAACAAGGTCATCGTCAGTGGTTCACAGAAGTGAAAATCACTGGGATTCAAGCATAATTTCAGAGGAGATCTAGAAGATGGCAACTAAAAAAGCTGGTGGTTCAACTCGTAACGGTCGTGATTCTGAAGCTAAACGCCTTGGTGTTAAACGTTTCGGTGGTGAATCTGTATTAGCAGGTAGCATTATTGTTCGTCAACGTGGTACTAAATTCCACGCAGGTAGCAATGTAGGTATGGGTAAAGACCACACTTTATTTGCAACTGTAGACGGTAAAGTTAAATTTGAAGTGAAAGGCGAGAAAAGCCGTAAATATGTAAGCATCATTGCTGACTAATCATTTCAAAACCCAAAAAAGAACCTCGCAACTTGCGAGGTTTTTTTGTATCTGAAATCTTACAAGCGGTCGTAAATTTATAAAAATTTGCAACCGCTTTTTGTTTAAATGACTTTTAATGTTTCGAGGGCGTATAGAATGCCGTCTTCTTCAATGGGTTTTGTAACGAAATCAGCGACTGCTTTGAGTTCTGGTTCGCCATTGCCCATTGCCACACCAATGCCGACGGTCGGTAACATTTCCATATCATTAAATCCATCACCAAATGCCATTGAGCTTTCAATATCGATATTCAGTTTTGCCAGCACATCTTGAATGCCACGAGCCTTTGAGTTCTCTTTTCTTAGAATATCTACCGCATTCGGGTGCCAGCGAGCTTCTTTTAAGTCATTTGCAAAAATTCCGCTATTTTCGACCGCTTGTTGCTGCTCTTTGGTGTAAAACAACAGCATTTGCACAATATGCTCTTTTTCGTGATAGTTAGGATCAACCAAGTAATTCGGCGTAATTGGTAAAACCGCTTCGTGAACGATAGGATTGGTTTCAGAAACTGCAATCGTCATTGGCGTGACGAAAGCATAAATAATGCCTAATTCATTTGCTTTATTGATAATTCGCTCGATTTGCTCACGGCTGAGAGAGTAATCGCTAATTAGTTGATCTTTATAGAAATTATATTGCCCGTTGATGGTAACGAATAGTTCAAAACCTGTTTCAGGGTTTAGATAGGGTTTCAAGGCTTCAGGAAAACAACCGTGATTTCTACCCGTAGCAATGGCAGGAATAATCCCTTTCTCTTTTAGGCGAGGTAGAACTTGCTCGGTAACAGAGGTAGGAATATAGGTTTTGTGTTTTACATATAGGGTTTCATCAATATCGAAAAAAACAATTTTAATGGGTTTTTGTGGTGTGTTCATCTGCTTTTCCTTTGTGTTGCCAATAGTAAGATTTTACTCTTTTTTCGAGCAAGATCACAAAAATAGTCCGAAAAAATCGGCTTAAGTTTGATAATCTGCAAAGAAAAGGAGGAAAGATGAATCTGTTCGGCTTTTGTTGTTTTCATTGTGATAAATCATTGGCGGTTGGTATTCACGGGTTTTGCAGCCTTTGCCAACAACAAATAAAAAGTCAGCCTTATTGCACTCACTGCGGAATGAGTTCGGCAGAGTTCCGCAATTATTGTGGCTATTGTTTAAACAGTGAACCTAAATGGCATAAATTAGTGAGAGTCGGGGAGTACAAGCCGCCGCTTTCTGATTGGGTACACCGACTTAAATTTCAGCAACAATATTGGCTTGATCAAGCCCTTGCTCGGCAATTACTTTTAGCCATAAAACAAGCTCAACGAGAGCAAGGTTTGAGATTGCCAGATGTGATTCTACCTGTGCCATTATTTTGGCAGCGGTATTGGCAAAGAGGCTTTAACCAAAGTGAATTGCTAAGTCGTTGGTTAGCTGAATGGCTCAATATTCCGTTGGATAATCAAAGCCTAACAAGACAAAGACAGACAGTTTCTCAACGCAACTTGAGTGCTGCAGAACGCAGCAAAAATTTAAAAAAGGCTTTTCA
The DNA here is from genome assembly GCF_041807785.1 of Mannheimia sp. E30BD. Lineage (NCBI taxonomy): Bacteria > Pseudomonadati > Pseudomonadota > Gammaproteobacteria > Pasteurellales > Pasteurellaceae > Mannheimia > Mannheimia sp. E30BD. The sequence goes on along the minus strand of NZ_JBGTYX010000012.1, from coordinate 2,783 downwards.
TTATCAACCTATCAAAGAGTATAAACGAGTAGCGATTGTTGATGACGTGCTGACCACAGGTTCAACTTTAAATGCCATTTGTGCAGAGTTATTAAAAGGGAATGTTGAGGAAATTCAGGTATGGGTGTTAGCAAGAGCTTAAATCAAATGCTATGGATGATCTAGCCTGCAGAACTATTCTTTCAAGAATCATTAAAAATGTGATCTAAATCACAAATTTAAAAATATTTTCAATCTTTTCTTTTTTAGCTAAACCGTTTTAGTTAGAATGCAAACATTCCATTCTCACAAAGGTAATTACTATGAATTTTCCAAAAATTGCGGAACAAACCATCGCAAAACTAGGTGGTAAAGAAAACATTACAACTCTTGCTCATTGTGCGACCCGTTTACGTTTAACCATTGCTGACGAATCAAAGATTGATAAAGAAGGCATTGAAAATATTGAGGGGGTAAAAGGTCAATTCTCAACCTCAGGTCAGTATCAAATCATCTTCGGTTCAGGCATTGTAAATAGCGTTCACGCTGAAATGCAAAAACAGATGGGGCTGGCTGATATGTCTGCTTCTGACGTGGCAGCAGCTGGTGCGGCAAATCAACCATTATTACAACGTTTGGTAAAAGGCTTAGCGGATATTTTCGTGCCAATTATTCCTGCTATTGTGGCAGGTGGTTTGTTAATGGGTATTCACTCAATGCTAACTGCGGTTGGCTTCTTCTGGGAAGGCGAATCTGTTGTTAGCCGCTATCCTGCTATTGCCGATTTAGTGGATTTCATTAACACCGTTGCAAATGCTCCATTTGTATTCTTACCAGTGCTGCTTGGTTTCTCAGCAACTCGCAAATTTGGTGGAAATCCATTCTTAGGGGCAGCTCTTGGTATGTTATTAGTTCACCCTGCTCTTGCAGATGGCTGGAACTATGCGAAAACCTTAATGGAAGGCAACATCAAATATTGGAATATTTTCGGTTTAGAAATTGAAAAAGTAGGCTATCAAGGCACGGTTATTCCAACTATTATTTCTGCGTGGGTATTAGCAACCCTTGAAAAAACCTTCCGTAAATTTGTACCGAGCTACTTAGATAACCTTGTTACGCCAATGATGTCATTATTCATCGCAGGTATCTTAGCATTTACCGTAATCGGCCCATTCGGACGTGAAGCAGGTTCTGCAATTTCAGCAGGTTTAACTTGGTTATATGATTCATTAGGCTTTATCGGCGGAGCGATTTTTGGTACATTCTATGCACCAATCGTAATTACCGGTATGCATCAAACCTTTATTGCGGTAGAAACTCAATTATTAGCAGAAGTGGCACAAACAGGCGGTACTTTCATCTTCCCAATCGCTGCAATGTCTAACATTGCACAAGGTGCGGCTTGTTTAGGTGTGGCGTTCGCAATGAAAGATGCTAAAGTGCGTGGTTTAGCAGTGCCATCAGGTATCTCTGCATTATTAGGTATTACCGAACCTGCAATGTTCGGTGTGAACTTACGCTACCGCCAAGCCTTTATTGCGGCAATGATTGGCTCAGGCTTAGCAAGTGCATTTATCGCATTCTTTAATGTAAAAGCTATCGCTTTAGGTGCGGCTGGTTTCTTAGGTATTCCGTCAATCAGACCAGATAGCCTTGCAATGTACTCTGTGGGTATGGTAATTTCATTTGTTGTTGCCTTTACTATCTCAGCTGTTTGGGTGAAAAGAGCACAATCAAAGGCAAAATAATTACAATATAATCTGATCAGAAAAGGGATTAAGTTAAACAACTTAATCCCTTTTTACTATTACAAGCGGTCACTTTTTGCTAAAGACTTGCAAATTATTTGTTAGACATTTTGCATTATACGGCTGATTCTTCCTTCCGCAATTTCTTCATCACGAATTGTCAGCACTTCACAACCGTCTTTCGTTACTACAATTTGGTGTTCGTATTGAGCAGAATGGCTGCGGTCTTTGGTTTTTACTGTCCAGCCATCACCCATTAAACGGATTTCTTTTTTACCCGAATTTACCATTGGTTCAATGGTAAATACCATTCCCTCTTTTAATACCACACCGCCGTCATCTGCTGCATAGTGAACCACTTGTGGTTCGCAGTGGAACTCTGTACCAATGCCGTGTCCGCAATATTCACGCACCACAGAGAAGCCTTCTTTTTCAACATATTTTTGAATTGCCGTGCCGATTTCTTTTAAGCGAATACCTGCTTTTACCGTGCGAATACCGATATAAAGCGACTCTTGAGTAACTTCCATTAAGCGCTTATCACGCACACTCGGCTCGCCTACTACATACATCATTGAATTGTCGCCATAGTAACCATCTTTAATGACGGTTACATCAATGTTTAGAATATCGCCTTTTTTCAATTTTTTCTCATCGCTTGGAATACCGTGACAAACCACTTCATTTAGCGAGATACATACCGATTTTGGAAAGCCGTGATAACCAAGACTGGCAGAGGTTGCCCCATTTTCCAAAATATAATTGTGGCAAATTTTATCTAATTCGCCTGTCGTTACTCCTTCTTTTACATAAGGCTTGATCATTACCAGCACATCGGAAGCTAATTTGCAGGCTTCTCGTAATTTTTGAATTTCTTCGTCATTTCTTAATGGAATATTGCTCATTGTTTTGTTCTCTAAATATAAAAAAATTGGGGCTGTCCTAGATAACTAATCTAAACCCCCTTTAACCAATTGTTTTAAAAGGAATATTTGAGATTTTAAGTCACTGTGATTAAAACGCCATTCGCATTCTTTCAAATATAGCTCAAAATGG
>NZ_JBGTYX010000011.1:0-57759 GCF_041807785.1 Mannheimia sp. E30BD | reverse complement strand
TTTGTGATGAAAGTTATCGGCTCTCTAAGCTACACAACGAAGTGCTTTCAAGGGACGAGACGAGATGCCGATAACGGGTTGTGTTGCTTAGTTTAACTCATTTGAGATATACAAGGGGCGAATCATTATTCGCCCATTATTAAGGAAACAAAATGCTACAAGCCATTATTTTTGATATGGACGGTGTGGTTGTTGATACCGAATATCTCGAATTTTCACTGCAAAAGCAGTTCATTGAAGATATTAAAGAACATAACCGCCCGATTACTTTAGAACAACAATCTGAAGTGGTTGGCAAATGTTTAAAAGAAATTCCGGTTATCGTGCAAAAATTAGCAGAGTCGAGCTTGCCGATTGATGAAATTCGCCAGCGTTACTATGCGTTTTTCCAAGATCTATTTAGCAAGGTTGATTTTAAAACGATTTTCAGAGAAGACATTCAGCATATTATTCAATTTGCCAAGCAAAATAATATTAAATTAGCGGTTGCCTCTTCATCGGCGAAATCGCATATTGATAATATTCTGACGGTATGTGGCATTAAAGATGAGTTCGATTTCATTGTCAGCGGCGAGCAGTTTGAACACAGCAAACCAGATCCAACAATTTATCGTTACACCTGTGAGAAATTAGATGTAGATCCCCAAAATGCCGTTGCGATTGAAGACTCCTACTACGGAATGAAATCCGCTAAAACTGCAGGCCTAACCGTGATTGGCTATGAAGAAAAACGAATGCTGATCGACCAAAGTCTAGCAGATTATATGGGGAAGGATATGAATGAGATTTTGAGCATTTTGCAAAAGATTTGTAAAAATTGACCGCTTGTATTACTAAGACTAAGATAAGGAAACCTATATGAAAAAACTTTCCCTTGCAATTCCATTATTTATACTTTTAGGTTGTACTAACGATTGGTCATCTAGTGGTGTACCTGATATGTACGAGGGACAATCACAAGAAAGCGTATTAAAAGCACTGCAAAAAAATAACTGGAACATCAAAAAGCAAATGACTGATGAAAAAGGGGATCTATATTTGATTGCTGAAGGAAAACCAACAAAACAATTCCAAAATCTTTTTGGACGTGATTGTCGTCAAGGTCAATTTGCAATTTACAAAAAAGAAGGTTTACAAGTTCTTAAAACTTCTGAATGTGAGCAATCAGATAAATAATTTAATCAAAGAGAAAGAATAATGACCAACATCCACAACCATAAAATCTTAATCCTCGACTTCGGTTCACAATATACTCAACTTATCGCCCGCCGAGTGCGTGAAATAGGGGTGTATTGCGAACTTTGGGCTTGGGACGTAACGGAAGAGCAGATCCGTGAATTTAACCCAACAGGGATTATTCTTTCGGGGGGGCCTGAAAGTACTACCGAAGCAAATAGCCCTCGTGCTCCAGAGTATGTCTTTAATGCAGGCGTGCCTGTACTTGGTATTTGTTACGGAATGCAAACAATGGCAATGCAGCTGGGCGGTTTAACCGAAACGTCTGACCACCGAGAGTTTGGCTATGCTTCTGTTGATTTAAAAGCAACAGATAGCCTATTTGCAAATCTTAATGATAATTCGACCGCTTGTGAATCGAAACTTGATGTTTGGATGAGCCACGGCGATAAAGTTACTCATTTACCAGAGCATTTCCAGATTACAGGTGTAACGCCAACTTGCCCGATTGCGGCGATGTCGGATGAAAGTCGCCGTTTTTATGGGGTACAGTTCCACCCAGAAGTAACGCATACTAAAAGCGGCTTAGAATTATTAACCAACTTTGTGGTAGGTATTTGTGGTTGCGAAAGAAATTGGACACCAGAAAACATTATTGAAGATGCCGTTGCTCGCATTAAAGAACAAGTGGGCGATGATGAAGTGATTTTAGGCTTATCGGGTGGCGTAGATTCTTCCGTAACAGCGTTGCTTTTACACCGAGCTATCGGCAAAAACTTACACTGTGTATTCGTGGATAATGGCTTGCTCCGTTTAAACGAAGGTGATCAAGTAATGGAAATGTTTGGCGATAAATTTGGCTTAAACATTGTGCGTGTGAATGCGGAAGATCGCTTCTTAGATGCCCTTAAAGGCACTGATGAGCCAGAAGCCAAACGCAAAATGATTGGTAAGGTTTTTGTTGATGTATTTGATGATGAAAGCAAAAAACTTACTTCTGTAAAATGGCTGGCACAAGGCACAATCTATCCAGATGTGATTGAATCTGCAGCGAGCAAAACAGGTAAAGCCCATGTGATTAAATCACACCACAATGTAGGCGGCTTACCTGATTATATGAAATTGGGCTTAGTTGAGCCGTTAAGAGAGCTTTTCAAAGACGAAGTGCGTAAAATTGGCCTAGCACTAGGCTTGCCCGCAGAAATGCTTAACCGCCACCCATTCCCGGGGCCGGGCTTAGGCGTACGGGTGTTGGGGGAAATCAAAAAAGAGTATTGCGACTTACTGCGTAAAGCCGATGCAATTTTTATTGAAGAGCTTTACAACTCTGGTTGGTATTACAAAGTTAGCCAAGCCTTTACGGTATTCTTACCAGTAAAATCGGTAGGCGTAATGGGTGATGGGCGTAAATATGATTGGGTAGTTAGCTTGCGTGCCGTTGAAACCATCGACTTTATGACCGCACATTGGGCTCATCTTCCGTATGATTTATTAGGTAAAATTTCCAACCGTATTATCAACGAAGTGAATGGCATTTCCCGTGTGGTATATGACGTAAGTGGAAAGCCTCCAGCAACTATTGAGTGGGAGTAGATTTTAAACTAAAAGCCTTACTAATCTTTAATTGGTAAGGCTCTTTGGTTTGTAGGGGCTTGACAAAACCAGTAAAAAGGGCGATAAATAGCCCTAAATAAGGAGTGTTATTTATGCCTAGTATAGTATTAACCAATACGGTTGCAAGTATCACAGAGTTGAAAACAAACCCAATGGCAACAATAAGAGCTGCAGCAGGCGAGCCTATTGCAATTCTTAATCGTAATGAGCCTGCATTTTATTGTGTGCCACCTCATATTTATGAGTATTTAATGGAATTAGCTGATGATGCTGAGCTTGCTAAAATTGTGGAAGAGCGACAATTTGAAGAAAGTTACGAGGTAGAATTAGCGGATTTATTAAAATGAAATACACCGTTGAATTTATTAAATCTTCAGAAAAGGAGTTCCGTAAGCTAGACTTAGCATTGCGAAAACAGTTTGTTGAAAAATTAAAGGAGCGAGCAGAGAACCCACGTGTAGAAAGTGCCAAACTGCGTGGAATGAAAGATTGTTATAAAATCAAATTGCGTAATGCTGGATATCGATTGGTGTATCAAGTGATTAATGAGAGAATTGTCGTTAAAGTGATTGCAGTAGGGAAACGAGATCGAAGTGAAGTTTATCAAAAAGCATTAGCAAGATTATCCTAATATGAAAGCCCCTAAAGTTAATGGCTACTTTAGGGGCTTTCATTTGTAAAAAATCAGAGAAATCTAACCGCTTGCTATTTGTTCTTAGTAGGGCGTTTCCAACCTTGAATATGGCGTTGTGGCACACGGCTAATCACTAATTCATTTTCGCCAACATCTTTGGTAACTGTAGCACCTGCGCCAATGGTTGAACCATTGGCAATGGTTACTGGGGCAACTAACTGGCTGTCTGAGCCAACGAATACGTTATCACCAATGATGGTTTTGAATTTGTTTGCACCGTCATAGTTACAGGTAATGACACCTGCACCGATGTTGCAATCTTTACCCACTTCTGCATCGCCTACATAGGTTAAGTGATTTACTTTAGAACCTTTGCCGATGGTTGCTTTCTTGATTTCAACGAAGTTGCCGATATGCGTTTCTTCGGCTAATTCTGCACCCGGACGTAAACGTGAGAATGGGCCGATAGCGGATTTTGCACCAACAGCAGAATCTTCAATCACAGAATAAGGTTTAATTTCAACATTGTCGCCAATTTCACAGTTTTTTAATACACAGCCAGCACCAATTTTTACATTATTGCCAAGTTTTATTTCGCCCTCTAGAACCACGTTCACATCAATTTGAACATCCTTACCGTGTGTTACTGTTCCACGAATATCAAAACGGCTTGGGTCGATAATGGTTACACCTGCTAACAATAGTTTTTCTGCTTCACGTTTTTGGTAGAAACGCTCTAATGCGGCAAGCTGTAAACGATTATTAGCCCCTTCCACTTCCATAAATTCAGTGGCTTGAACGGCTTGCACTTTGAAACCGTCTTGATTTGCCATTGCAATCACATCAGTGATGTAGTATTCGCCTTGTGCATTATTGTTATTTAAGTTTTTCAGCCATTTTTTGAAGCTCGCACCGCTTGCAACCATTACGCCAGTATTTACTTCTTTTACTTTAAGCTGTTCTTCATTCGCATCTTTTTGCTCTACAATCGCAACTACAGATCCGTTTTCACGAATAATGCGTCCGTAACCTGTTGGGTTTTCTAATTCAACCGTTAATAGCGCAATACCATTTTCAGGCTTAGCCGCAATTAAACGCTCCAATGTGCTTTTGGTAATGAGTGGAGCATCGCCATAAAGCATCACAATGTTTTCATCATCAGCAAAGAAATGTGCTGCTTGTTGCATTGCGTGCCCTGTTCCTAATTGTTCAGCTTGGAATACCCAGTTTACAGGCTCTTCGCTTAAACGAGCTTTGAGTAAATCTGCACCGTGTCCGTAAATTAAGTGAATTTGTTGGGAGTCTAGCTGCTTGGCCGTATCAATAACGTGTTTTACCATCGGTTTACCTGCAATTGGGTGCAATACCTTTGGTAAATCAGAATACATACGAGTGCCTTTACCTGCGGCTAAAATTACAACGCTCAGTTGAGTCATAAAAAATCCTTAAATTAGAGTATTAAAGCATAAAATTCGCGGTATTTTACTCTTTTTGGTAGGGAATTTCATTGCTTAGTATGATTATTTTGTAAAGGAGAATTTTTTATCTTATTTTTCAATGAGATATTTAAAATTAAATCAGATAAATAGGTATTACATTAATCTATATTTTGATAGAATAATGTAGATAGACATAACTAAAAAAATAAGGAGAAATTAATGCCAAGTGTAGACAAAGGTCATCAGGCTTTACCGCTTTGGTCGATATTACTACCTATCGCTGCGTGGGTAGTTTATTTCTTTGGAGTAAAAGAAAGTGTTATTTTACAACTAATTGGTAGTGCTTTACTGATTGGTAGTGTGCTTTCAGCTGTTCACCATGCAGAGGTTGTAGCACATAAAGTTGGTGAGCCTTTTGGTACGATTATTCTTGCCTTAGCTATCACCATTCTTGAAGTGTCACTTATTGTGTCATTAATGGTTGCAGGTGGGGATAATACTGCATATTTAGCTCGAGATACTGTTTTTGCGGCGATAATGCTGATATTGAATGGTATTTTAGGTGGATGTTTATTGATTGGTGGCTTAAAACACCGTGAGCAATTTTTTAGCCAAAAATCAGCAAGTACGGCATTGGTTACATTAGTTGTAATTTTAGTAATTACATTAGTGCTACCAAACTTTACGACCACCACGGTAGGCGCAACTTATAGCCCTTCTCAATTAATCTTTGTAGCGATCGCGTCAATTGTACTTTATGCATCATTTATTTTAATTCAGACAGTTCGCCACCGTGATTACTTTTTAGCAGATGACGATAATCCATCTCATCACGCAGAGCCCCCATCAACAAAAGTAGCATTAATCAGTTTATTATTATTGATTGTCTGCTTGGGAGTAGTGGTATTCCTTGCAAAAGCACTTTCTCCATCTATTGAGAGAATGGTTGTTGGTGCTGGTGCACCATTGGCATTAGTGGGTGTAATTATCGCAGCAGTAGTACTTTTACCAGAAGGTGTTGCTGCATTAACTGCTGCACACCGTAACCGTTTACAAACCAGTGTGAATCTTGCATTAGGTTCGGCATTAGCAAGTATCGGCTTAACTATCCCAGCAGTAGTTATTGTATGTTTAATATATGACATTAATATGGTGTTAGGCTTAGACTGGAAATCAATGGTGTTACTTTCACTTTCTTCTTTTGTGGCAATGCTTTCGCTGAATCACGGGCAAACCAATATGCTTTATGGTATTGTGTTATTAGTGATTTTGGCAACCTATATATTTACGGTTATTGTGCCTTAATTCATATATGATCAAATATTAAGAGATAGCGAGGAGATTTCTCGCTATCTCTTGAATTATTTTAAATAGCCCTTATTAATAGGGCTAAATTTACTTTAAAAAGAAAGAAAAATATGGGTAGAAAACGTAGTGCAAGCTCATCACGTTGGCTTGCAGAGCATTTTAAAGATCAATTTGTACAAAAAGCACATAAACAGAAACTGCGTTCACGAGCGTATTTTAAGCTTGATGAAATTCAGCAAACCGATAAGCTCTTTAAACTGGGGATGACTGTGGTTGACCTAGGTGCTGCACCGGGAGGTTGGTCGCAATATGTGGTAACACAAATTGGTAGCAAAGGCAGAGTGATTGCCTGTGATATTTTAGATATGAATCCGATTGCTGGAGTGGATTTTTTACAAGGCGATTTCCGTGAGGAATCCGTTTTAAATGCATTATTAGAGCGTGTTGGCGAAGAAAAAGTTGATGTAGTAATGTCTGATATGGCACCTAATTTCAGTGGTATGCCTTCAGTGGATATTCCTCGTGCGATGTATTTGGTTGAGTTGGCGTTAGATATGTGTCGCCAAGTGCTAGCACCAAAAGGTAGCTTTGTAGTGAAAGTTTTCCAAGGTGAAGGATTTGATGAATATCTCCGAGAGATACGTTCGTTATTTAGCGTAGTAAAAGTGAGAAAACCTGAAGCCTCTAGAGATCGCTCACGAGAAGTCTATATTGTTGCAACAGGCTACAAAGGCTAGAAACCACGCAAGCGGTCATTTTTTATTAAAAATTTGCAAAAAAGTTAGGAAATTTGACCGCTTTTATAGTAACCTTGGATAGATTTATTAACAGAATAGGGGATTAACCTTGAACGATATGGTTAAAAATATTTTACTTTGGGTTGTGGTTGCCATCGTAATGATGACAGCCTATGAAGGCTTCAATTCTAATTTTGGTGCTAACTCAAATACTGTACCATACTCGACTTTTTTGAGTGATATCAAAGAAAATCGCTTAAAAGGTGTCGATTTTAAACAGAACAATGACACCATAATAGTAACTAAAAATGATGGTGCAACTTACCAAACTGTAATGCCGATGTATGATGAATATCTAATGGCAGATTTGGCGAAAACCAATGCGGTAATTACCGGGCAACCGGCAGAACGTCGTGGATTGTTATCCCAAATTTTAATCTCGTGGTTCCCGATGCTACTATTAATCGGTTTCTACATTTTCTATATGCGACAAATGCAGGGCGGTGGTGGTCGTGGAGCAATGGGCTTTGGTAAAAGTAAAGCGAAAATGCTTACTGCAGATGAAGTCAAAACCCGTTTCTCTGATGTTGCCGGCTGTGATGAAGCAAAAGAAGAAGTGGGCGAGGTGGTTGAATTTTTGCGTGATCCAACCAAATTCCAAAAACTAGGTGGACGCATACCAAAAGGAATCTTAATGGTTGGTCCTCCAGGAACAGGTAAAACCTTATTAGCGAAGGCTATTGCTGGCGAAGCAAGAGTGCCGTTCTTCACAATGGCAGGTTCAGACTTTGTTGAAATGTTTGTTGGCGTGGGTGCTTCCCGTGTGCGTGATTTATTCGACCAAGCCAAGAAAAATGCACCTTGTATCATTTTCATTGATGAGATTGATGCGGTAGGCCGTAAACGTGGTGGAGCAGGCTTTAGCGGCGGGCACGATGAGCGTGAACAAACCCTTAACCAAATGCTTGTAGAAATGGATGGCTTTGAAGGCTCTGAAGGTGTAATTATTATCGCAGCAACAAACCGTTCTGATGTACTTGATGATGCTTTAACTCGTCCGGGTCGTTTTGACCGCCAAGTAACGGTTGATTTACCGAATGTAAAAGGTCGTGAGCAGATATTGAAAGTTCACTTGAAAAAAGTACCGCTTGCAGAAGGTGTTGATCCTATGCAAATTGCTCGCGGTACACCAGGTTACTCAGGGGCTCAGCTTGCGAACTTAGTGAATGAAGCAGCATTGTTTGCTGCACGCAAGAACAAACGTGTAGTCACAATGGAAGACTTTGAAGAAGCTCGTGATAAGATCAATATGGGACCGGAACGCCGCTCAAATACGATGACAGAAAAAGAGATCATCAACACAGCGTATCACGAAGCAGGCCACGTTATTGTTGGTTATTTAATGCCGGAACACGATCCATTAAATAAAGTGACCATTGTTCCTCGTGGTCAAGCCTTAGGTTTTGCTCAGTTCTTGCCAGAGGGCGACCGTGTAAGTGAAACCTTCACAAAATTAGAAAGCCAGCTTTCAACCTTATTTGCAGGTCGTATTGCGGAAGGCTTGATTTTTGGCGAAGACAAAATTACCACAGGGGCATCGTCTGATATTCACCGTGCAACCCAAATTGCTCGCGCAATGGTAACACAATGGGGCTTCTCGAAAGAGCTTGGGCCAATCTTCTATCAAAATGAAGATGGAATGGGAGCGATTAAAGGCGTATCTGAAGAGTCGCAAAAACTCATTGATACCGAAATGCGTAAGATCATTGATAGAAACTATCAACGTGCAAAACAGACGTTAGAAGAGAATATGGACATCTTACACGCAATGAAAGATGCCCTATTGAAGTACGAAACGCTAGATAGTAAACAAATTGATGACTTAATGGCTCGTCGCTCAGTTAGAGAACCATCAGGTTGGACAGATACCCCAACCAAAGATGACAATGCAACCCCACCAAGCGGTGAGCAAGCGGCAGATACAACCTCTATTACCTTAGATGATAAGCCAGCTAAGGATAATAATATTGGTGATTCTCTTGCTGATACAAAAGCAGAAAACTAAGANATACAACCTCTATTACCTTAGATGATAAGCCAGCTAAGGATAATAATATTGGTGATTCTCTTGCTGATACAAAAGCAGAAAACTAAGAGATAATTTAAAAGCCGAGAGTAAAAATTACTCTCGGTTTTTTGTTTACAAGCGGTCGTTTTTTGCTAATTTTTTGCAAATAGGGTAAAGAATTAACCTGTAATAATTTCTTTCCGTTTGTAACAAAATTTTTACTGGCAAAATCGTGCGTTCTCCTCTAAAATCACTCGATATTTTAATAAGAAAAACAGAGGTCATTATGCAATTTTTCAACATCGCCAATGATGGGGTGAAATCACTTTCCCCTTATCAAGCAGGTAAGCCTATTGAGGAATTAGAACGTGAACTGGGCATTCAAAATATCATCAAACTAGCTTCAAATGAAAACCCGTTTGGTTTTCCTGAAAGTGCGAAACAAGCCATTATCAATCAACTTGATGATTTAACCCGTTACCCAGATTCAAACGGTTTTGAACTGAAATCAACCATTGCCAAAAAATTCAATTTACAGCCAAATCAAATTACCTTAGGCAATGGCTCAAATGATTTATTAGAGTTATTTGCCCACACCTTTGCCAGCGATAAAGATGAAATTATCTATTCACAATATGCGTTTATTGTTTATCCGCTGGTAACAAAAGCCATCAATGCCGTTGCTCGTGAAATTCCTGCTAAAAATTGGGGACACGATTTAGAGGGCTTTTTAGCAGCAATCAATGAAAAGACTAAACTCATTTTTATTGCAAACCCGAATAACCCAACAGGTAACTTCTTAACTCAAGCTGATATTGAGGTATTTTTAGCAAGAGTGCCAGCTAACGTCATTGTTGTGCTAGACGAAGCCTATACTGAATTTACGGCGACAGAAGAGCGAATTAATTCTTTCGGTTTATTAGTAAAATACCCGAATTTAATTGTGTCTCGCTCGCTTTCCAAAGCTTATGGTTTAGCAGGGCTTCGCATTGGTTATGCGGTGTCAAATCCTGAAATTGCGGACTTATTAAATCGTGTTCGCCAGCCGTTTAATTGCAACAGCCTTGCACTTGCTTCTGCGATTGCTGTGATGAATGACGATGCTTTTGTACAAAAAGTCGCAAAAAATAACAGCTTGGAAATGGCTCGCTATGAAGCATTTTGCCAAGCAAACGGATTAGACTATATTCCGTCTAAAGGTAATTTTATCACTATCGATTTTAAACGCCCTGCCGCCCCAATTTATGATGCATTATTGCGTGAAGGTGTGATTGTTCGCCCAATTGCAGGCTATGGAATGCCAAATCACTTACGTGTGAGTATCGGGCTGCCTGAAGAAAATGACAGATTCTTTACCGCATTATTAAAGGTTTTAGCTTAACAAGCGGTCTCTTTTATCAAAATTTTACAAATTATAGAAACAAATGGAAAAATTAACCTTAAACCCAATTTCCCGAGTAGAGGGAGAAATTAACTTACCCGGCTCAAAAAGCCTTTCTAACCGTGCATTATTATTGGCAGCATTAGCTAAAGGCACAACACGAGTAACTAATTTATTAGATAGTGATGATATTCGCCATATGCTGAATGCGTTAAAAGCCTTAGGTGTGTCTTACGAATTATCAGAAGACAAAACTGTTTGCGAGGTACAGGGTATTGGCGGTGCATTCCAAGCTCAAAATGGCTTATCGCTCTTTTTAGGAAATGCGGGTACGGCAATGCGACCATTAGCCGCCGCATTATGTTTAAAAGGCGAAAACAAGGCTCAAGTTATTTTAACAGGCGAGCCTCGAATGAAAGAACGCCCAATTAAGCATTTGGTTGATGCGTTACGTCAAGTTGGGGCAGAGGTGGAGTATTTAGAAAACGAAGGCTATCCACCGCTTGCGATTACAAACAGAGGTTTAAATGGCGGAAAAGTACAGATTGCTGGTTCTATCTCTAGCCAATTCTTAACTGCATTATTGATGTCTGCACCGCTCGCTAAAAATGATATGGAAATTGAGATTATTGGTGATCTGGTATCAAAACCTTATATCGACATCACACTCTCAATGATGAAAGATTTTGGTGTAACCGTTGAAAACCGTGATTACAACACATTTATTGTGAAAGGCAATCAAACTTATATCGCTCCACAAGGCAATTATTTAGTGGAAGGTGATGCTTCATCTGCCTCTTATTTCTTAGCTGCTGGGGCGATTAAAGGGAGCGTTAAGGTTACAGGTATTGGTAAAAAATCGATACAAGGCGACCGCTTGTTTGCTGATGTGTTAGAGAAAATGGGGGCAAAAATCACTTGGGGAGAGGATTTCATTCAAGCAGAACAAGCCCTATTAAAAGGTGTAGATATGGATATGAATCATATCCCTGATGCGGCAATGACTATTGCCACAACGGCACTTTTTGCAGAAGGCGAGACGGTTATTCGTAACATCTACAACTGGCGAGTGAAAGAAACCGACCGTTTAACCGCAATGGCAACAGAGTTGCGTAAAGTGGGGGCAACTGTTGAGGAGGGAGAAGATTTTATCCGCATTCAACCGCTTGAATTAGATAAATTCCAACACGCAGAAATTGAGACCTATAACGATCACCGAGTGGCAATGTGTTTCTCATTAATTGCGTTGTCTAATACAGCGGTTACGATTTTAGATCCGAACTGCACGGCAAAAACATTCCCGACCTATTTCACTGAACTAGAAAAGCTATCGGTAAGATGAAAACAAAAAGGATTTAGTTTAAAACTAAATCCTTTTTTAATCTCTACTTATTATGCCCAACCACCGCTATTACGTCTGCGGCGAGGAATTAAGAGCGGCACAATCAAGCCAAGTAGTAAGCCAGCTCCTAATACAGCACCGCCGTAAATAAACCATTGAATCACAATTTCACGCTTTTCAGAATCGTGCATCGTTTCTAAATCACGGTTTTTGTTTTTTAAGATCTCAAGCTCACGTTTTAACTGTGCGTTTTCTTCCACTAAATCACTGCTTTTTTGAACCGCATCTTGCGTTCTACGCTGCATTTCTGCTGTGCGTTGTTGCCATTCATTGTCAATTTTACTTAAACGATTAGTTAAATCTTGAACTTGTTGGTTTAATTGTGGAATAAGCTCTTTTGGGCTTGCAGTATCACTTAAATCAGAGTTTAACACCCAGCCTTCACGGTTTCGGCTGTCTCTAATTAAGCTATAACGCTCTTTTTTATCTAATACTGTTACTTTTTCCCCTGCTTGGATTGCACCAGAAATTCTAAAATTATCTCCTGCACCTTTACGCATATAAGTATTCAGGTTTTCGCTAATATATTGCGTTTGAGCAAGTGTAGGAAGAGCAGTGTAGGATAACATTCCCACCAGTAAATAAACGATTTTTTTCATAATTCTCCTTGCAATCTAAAGAAGGAAAGGGGTAAACGAGTTACCCCTAAAGAATAGTAAGTGAATTAAATAAAAATTGCACTCAAAATATAGTAGATGATAATCGCAAGTAATGCACCTGCTGGTAATGTAACCACCCAAGAAGCGATAATATTACGGATTACACCAAGATTAAGTGCCGCAATACCTCGTGCAAAGGCAACACCAATTACTGCACCCACAAGTGTTTGTGTGGTAGAAATTGGCAGACCAGTACCAGATGCAATTACTACCGTGATTGAACAAGCAAATTGTGCCGCAAAGCCACGACTTGGTGTTAAATCAGTAATACCTGTACCGATAGTGCCCATCACTTTATGCCCCATTACTGCAAGACCAATTGCAATACCTACCGCACCTAATGGTAAAACCCAAGGAGCCATAACTGTTTTGCCATCGATAACACCTCCGTGATCTACAATAGAAACAACTGCAGCTAAAGGACCAATTGCATTCGCAACATCATTTGAACCGTGTGCAAATGCCATTGCACAAGCGGTAATCAGCATTAAAATACTGAATACTTTTTCTACACCGCTAAATGTAGCTTTTTCTTTTAAACTTGCTTTGAATGCATTGCTGCGAAGATAGAACAAACAAATGATTGCACAAATCATAGAAATTACAGCAGAGAGAAGTGTAGTTTGTAAACCACTAAGATTTAAGCCGACGTGCTTTAAGCCTTTTTCTAGGGTGACGATACAAATAATAAATACCGTCAAGGCTGTATAGTAAGGCGCATATTTCTCAGCATTTGCCATTGGTTTATCTGTGTCAAATATCATTTTTTGTGTGGAAACAAAGATAAGATAAGCAATAACACCAGAAATGAAAGGCGTAACAAACCAGCTACCAACAATACCACCGAATTGAGACCATTGAACAGCTTCCATACCCACTGAAATAACAGTAAAGCCGACAATAGCTCCGATGATGGAGTGAGTTGTTGAAACTGGCCAGCCTTTTTGAGAGGCGACAACTAACCAAATACCTGCAGCAAAAAGAGCAGACATCATACCTAGAATAAGAACTTCTGGATGACCGATGAAAGCTTCAGTTGAGATAACACCACTTTTGATTGTTTCCGCTACTTCACCACCTGCGAGATAAGCCCCAAAAAATTCAAAAACTAATGCAATATAAACAGCTTGTTTTGCGGTAATCGTACGAGAGCCAACGGCAGTTCCCATTGCATTTGCAACGTCATTTGCACCGATACCGAATGCCATAATAAAGCCGAAAATAGCCGTAATGACAACAATAATAAAACCGTAGTTGTTAATCAGTTCCATTGTACTTCCTATGATTTCGCTAACATTAACTCAATGCGGGAACCGATACGTTGTGCTTGATCGGCTAAAATACTGATACGCTCGATACATTTGTACAAGAACATTACATCAATCGGATTAAGCGTTTTTTCCAATGATAACAGGGTATGGCGTAATGTGATTTGGTATTGATCAGTATCGTCTTCGATTTGGTCAAGTTCTAAAATCATCTTATTAACGAAATCAAGTTCTCTACCTCTAAAGCCGGTTTCTAATAATTGATCCATTTCATCTAAAACTTTGCCGACTTGACGGCTGGCGTCAATACTACGAGAAAGGAATTTCTTAAAAAGAGGCTGCATTTCTGCAGGAATGACTAATTGGCGTCCGATAATGCGACCTGAAATATCTCTTGAATAATTTGCAAGTTTGTCTAGTTGCGTTACCAGCTCTAACAAATCCGTTCTTTCTAAAGGCATAAATAAGCCACGAGGAAGTTTTAGGCGGATTTCACGCTTTAGTGAGTCTGCACGGCGTTCTAAATCAACGATTTGACCGCGAACTAAAGAGGCTTTTTCCCAGTTATGTTCAAAAGTCGCGTCAAAAAAAGATTCTAACAATTCGCTACATTCTACAACTTTATTCGAGTGTTTTTGTAACGGTTTAAGTGGGGACTGGGCGAATAAACCTAAAATGTTATTCAGTGCCATAGGATATCTCCATAATGATAAATTTAAAATGACTTCCAATTTGAAATCTTGTGTATTTTACTTGATGTATCAGTAAAGATCACTGCATAACGCTTGTTTTTTAAACAGGTGATTGAGTTTTGTCAGAATTTTGCAAAAATTTAAACAAAATTGACCGCTTGTTATTGCTCTAATAAGGTATAAAAAATGCAAATTTCAATTTAATACAAATTCCGATAAACTATGCACTATTGAAAATAATCATTAATAGAGATAAAAATGGCAGAACATAACAGCACACTTCGTGAAAAAGTAAAAGATAAGCAAGTTGAGCAGATTAGCATTTCTCCGCACTCTATTGAAGCAGAGCAGGCAGTGCTTGGCGGTATTATGCTAAGTAACGATCATTGGGATAACGTGGCTGAGCGTGTACAATCACACGATTTCTATAATTATGCTCATCGCATTATTTTTGAGCAGATGGCGGATTTGGTGCGAGCAAACAAGCCGGTCGATATTATTACGCTTGATCAAGCGTTAAAAGACAAAGGTGTGCTACAAGATGTGGGCGGTTTTGCCTACCTTGCGGAACTTTCTAAGAACACTCCAAGTGCTGCAAATATTCTTGCCTATGCCGATATTGTACGAGATCGCTCCGATTTAAGAAGCGTGATTAGTGCAGGTAATCAAATTGCAGAAATGGGCTATAAAACCAAAGGGCGAAACTCCAAAGAGGTTTTAGACGAAGCCGAGCGAATCGTATTTGAAATTGCGGAAAAGCGAAATAATGCGAATGAAGGCCCGCAGCGTATTGATGATATTTTGCTGAAAACGTTGGCGAGAATGGATACCTTGTCTAAAAATCGCCATAACGGTGGAGTAACGGGCGTTTCCACAGGCTTTACCGATCTCAATAAAAAAACGGCGGGATTACAGCCTTCGGATTTAATTATTGTGGCTGCCCGCCCTTCAATGGGGAAAACCACTTTTGCGATGAATTTATGCGAAAATGCCTCACTGATTGATATTGAAGATAAAGACGATTTGGACGAACAAGGCAATCCGAAGAAAAAACCAGCAAAACCTGTGTTGATTTTCAGCCTTGAGATGCCTGCCGATCAGATTATGATGCGTATGTTAGCCTCACTTTCTCGCGTGGATCAAACTAAGATCCGAACCGGGCAGATTTCAGATGATGAAGATACCGCAAAAATTTCCACTACAATGGCGATTTTGCAAGAACGCAATAATATCTATATTGATGACAGTTCAGGCTTAACACCAACAGAGCTTCGTTCCAGAGCAAGACGTGTTTATCGTGAAAACGGTGGTTTGAGCCTGATTATGGTGGATTATTTACAATTAATGCGTGCTCCGGGTTTTTCCGATAACCGAACCCTTGAGATTGCCGAAATTTCTCGCTCATTAAAAGCCTTAGCTAAAGAGCTAGAAGTGCCTGTAGTGGCACTTTCTCAGCTTAATCGTAGCTTAGAACAGCGTGCAGATAAACGCCCTGTAAACTCGGATTTGCGTGAATCAGGCTCTATTGAGCAAGATGCGGACTTAATTATGTTTATTTACCGTGATGAAGTTTACAATGATAACTCTGATCTTAAGGGCATTGCGGAAATTATTATCGGTAAACAGCGTAACGGACCGATTGGACGAGTGCGATTAACCTTTCAAGGGCAATATTCCCGATTTGATAATTACAGTGGCGGACATTATGACGACGAATACTAAACCGATAACACTTTGTGCGATTTATAAAAGCAAAGCAAAAGATGAAATGTATCTTTATGTAGCAAAGCGAGATCAATTTGAACAGGTGCCAGAAGCGTTACGCCAAATGTTTGGCAAGCCTGAATTTGTGATGATGTTTAATTTAACGGGCGATAAACCACTTGTGCGAGCGAAGAATGACGAAGTGCTGCAAAAATTAGCAGAGCAAGGTTATTATTTACAAATGCCACCACCGCCTGAAAATTTGCATAAAGCCTTTTTAGCTCAACAAGTGGCACAACAAAAAGGGGAAAAATAATGCGTTGCCCATTTTGTTCCACCGAAGAAACCAAAGTAATTGATTCACGCTTGGCGGCAAATGGCTACCAAATTCGCCGTCGTCGTGAGTGTGTCAAGTGTAAAGAACGCTTTACCACTTTTGAATCAGCAGAGTTGGTTGTGCCTTATGTGATTAAAAATAACGGTAGTCGAGAGCCGTTTGATGTTGAAAAACTTAGAATGGGGCTAAGACGTGCTTTAAATAAACGCCCTGTCAGTGCTGATGATGTCGAAAAAGCGATTAGCCAAATTATCATTCAGCTACAAGCAATGGGCGAGCGAGAAGTGCCAAGCCGACATATCGGCACACTTGCAATGAATGCGTTAAAACAGCTAGATAAAGTGGCTTATATTCGTTTTGCCTCAATTTATCTGAGTTTTAGCGATATTGAAGAATTCACAAAAGAAATTGAAAAATTAAAAGAGTAAAGGATCAATATGTTAGCCATTATTTCCCCCGCTAAAACCCTTGATTTTGAAACAAAAATTGATGGATTTGCATTTTCTCAGCCAAATTTAACCGCTTACAGTCAAGAGTTAATTGATATTTGCAAACAACTTTCGCCTGCGGAAGTTGGGAGTTTGATGTCAATTAGTGATAAGTTAGCCGCTCTGAATGTCGCTCGCTTTACCGAATGGCAACTTGAGCATAACGAACAAAATGCAAAAGCAGCGATTTTTGCCTTTAAGGGCGATGTTTATACAGGGCTAGATGCAGAAACCTTAGCCAAAGAGCAAATAGAATATGCTCAAACACATTTACGTATGCTTTCAGGTTTGTATGGTTTATTAAAACCGTTAGATTTAATGCAGCCATATCGTTTGGAAATGGGTACAAAATTAGCGAATCCCAAAGGTAAAGATCTTTACGCCTTTTGGGGAAATACGATTACTGAAAATTTACAAAAAGCGATTGATGAACAAGGCGATAATATCTTAGTGAATCTCGCCTCTGATGAATATTATGGGGCAATTAAGCCGCAAAATCTAAATGCCACAATCATCAAGCCCGTCTTTTTAGATGAGAAAAACGGTAAATATAAAGTAATCAGCTTTTACGCTAAAAAGGCAAGAGGAATGATGGTTCGCTTTATGCTAGAAACTCAACCAACCAACGTTGAACAACTCAAACAGTTTAACTACGGCGGTTATTGGTTTGATGAAGAAAGCTCAACGGCAACAGAGCTGGTTTTCAAACGAGAAGAACAAAATGGTTAAGCGTTTATTGAGCGGGCGAATGTTATTCGCTCCTACTGTTTTGATAATGGCAGGCTGTGTTAGCCAACACAAGCCATTTTCTGTGCCAGAAAAAGTCAATTTTCAAGGTCAAACTTACGTTAAAGTAACCGCAAATCAGCTTGATGAAATGCAGCATTTACTTTACTTGCCTGAAATTGGCGAGAAAAATCCTGAAAATTGGGAAAAAGGCATTTTGTTTTTCTTAGATAAAAATAGTAACAAACAAACGTTAGAGCAGAGAGCCGCTTTTCGCCAATCTAGTTTTAACAAACAACAAAATGTACTTGCGGATATCAATATTCAGAACAGTGAATTACAAAGTCAGGTAATTTATCCGCCAACAGAGCGATTTAACAATGTGATGTTAGAAGTAACTCGTGGGCGTAATTTGAATTGTGGCTATGGTCAGATTCAGTTTTCAGATAAAAGATGGCTAAATAAAGCAGAGTTTGCAAAAAAATCAAAAAAATTGACCGCTTACAACCAAGCAATGGTGCAACTTGCCCTTGAGTTTAACCAACTTGCTTGGTTAGTTGAATGTAGAAAATGACAGAAAATTATAACAAATTAGTGAAACGAGCAGCGAACTTTGCCATTATTGTGGCAGTTTCACTTATTATTATTAAAGCCTTTGCGTGGTGGCAAACAGGCTCAATTTCTATTTTAGCGGCAATGACCGATTCGGTTGTGGATCTGTTTGCCTCGCTTACCAATATTCTAGTGCTGCGTTTTGCGTTGCAACCAGCTGATGATAATCACGCTTTCGGGCACGGCAAAGCAGAATCTTTGGCGGCTCTTGCTCAAAGTGCCTTTATTTCGGGTTCAGCGGTGTTCTTGCTGTTGCAAGGCTTCCATAAATTAACTAACCCGGAATTGATTAACCAATCCCATATTGGTGTTATTGTGAGTATTGTTTCTATTGTTGCAACGGCAATTTTAGTGCTATACCAACGCTATGTGGTAAAAATCACGCAAAGTCCGGCGATTGAAGCAGATTCATTACATTATCAAACCGATTTATTTATGAATGCGACGATTTTGTTGGCAATGTTACTTAATGGAGCAGGCTTCATTTATGCAGATGCCATTTTTGCGATTGGTATTGCACTTTATATTGCATTCAATGCAGTCAAAATGTTTTGGGAAGCGGTGCAGACTTTGCTTGATAAATCTTTGCCTGATGAAGAAATCGAACGTATTAAAGAGATTGCTTCGCATCACCCCAACATTTTAGGCATTCACGATATCCAAACTCGCCGTGCTGGGGCAGTGCGTTTTATTCAGTTACATTTAGAGCTAGATGATCACTTAACGCTTTTAGTGGCTCACGAAATTACTGATAATCTTGAGCAAAAATTACTGGCGGCATTTCCTATGTCAAAAGTGATTATCCATCAAGAGCCAACAACGGTGGTTAAGCAAGAATTCCAAGATATGGTAGAGAATATTTAATGTATCAAGTTATCGTGCATTTTAGTTATCAAAATTTTCAGCAAGACCCAGTTACCTTAATTAGCCAAGTGTTAAATCAATGGTTATATAACGGGCAAGTCATCGGTAGAGAAATGCCGATTACCTTTCATCAAACTGAATTTCAAGCAAGAGTTTGCACGCCTGAGCAAGAGAGTTTATTGCCTGTTAATAATAGCGAAGAAGTGAATGAAGCACTATTACAAGCGGTCGAAAATAGCGTAAATTTTACCGGTTTTGAAATTGTTGGGCGTGATTATCAAGGCGAAGAAACGAGCCATAATAAACAGCCTAAATTCCAAATGCTATACACAACGCATTTAGATACCTGTTCGCCACTTTATGACGGAGACCAATTTGCCCCAATTCCACTTTATCGTCTAAAAGATCAAGCATTAAGCGAAGCATTGCTAGAGTGGCAACAAAATTGGCAAGCTTGCGATCTCTTGCAAATGAAAGGATCTGTTTTAGAGGAAAATGCGTTAAAGCAGATCGCTGATAATCGAAGTGAACTGGCATTACTCGGTTTAGATTTATGCAAACAAGTGGAAGAAAAAACGCAGATTCCGACTTTTTACTATCTTTATCGTTTAGGAACAGATAAAGAGGAAGAACATAATCGTAAGTGTCCGTTTTGCAATGGGGAGTGGAAATTGGCAACGCCATTGCACGATATTTTTCACTTCAAATGTGATCATTGCCGCTTAATTTCTAACCTAAGTTGGGAGTTTTTATAACTTTTAGTTATATTCAAGTGACAATTCGTCTTTTAGAAATGCCGTAAACATAATAATCTTGCGGCATTTTTTATTATATAACTATTTAATTAGGAGGCTTTGTGCTTATTCTCAATTTAGCGGTGTTTGCTGCTATTTTATTTTTACTGGCGAGGATTTATAACTCGACACAAAAACTAGGGCAAACCGTATTTATCGGTTTAGTGTTAGGTCTTGCAAGCGGTGTGATTTTACAAACGTTTTATGAAAAGCCACTGATTGATGCAACGCTCGATTGGATCAATTTAGTGGGGAATGGTTATGTCCGCTTATTGCAAATGATCGTAATGCCACTCGTGTTTGTTTCAATTCTATCGGCAATTACTCGTTTAAAAGAAGCGGGAGCATTAGGCAAAATTAGCTTTGGTGTACTTTCTGTATTATTAGTTACCACAGCTATTGCTGCACTTATCGGTATTGCGTTAGTTTATCTGTTCGATCTTTCAGCAGAAGGTTTAGTAGCCGGTACTCGTGAAATTGCTGCACAAGAACGAGTTGCAGGGCGTGTAGAGCAGGTGAGTAATTTATCTGTGCCAGCAATGTTACTTTCATTTATTCCAAGAAATTCGTTCTTAGAATTAACCGGTGCCAATCCAACTTCCATTATTAGTGTAGTTATCTTTTCAAGTTTATTGGGTTTTGCCGCATTAAGTTTAGGCAAAGAAGATAGAGATTTAGGTGAGCGTATTGCTCAGGGGGTAGAAACCCTAAATAAATTAGTGATGCGTTTGGTTCGTTTTGTTATTCGCTTAACTCCTTACGGTGTGTTTGCCTTAATGATCAAAATGGCAGCCTCATCACAATGGGTGGATATCGTCAATTTAGGTAGCTTTATTGTTGCGTCATACATTGCAATCGGATTGATGTTTGTAGTACACGGTATCTTGCTTTTTGTTGCAAAAGTAAACCCGTTTGATTATTACAAAAAAGTATTACCAACCTTAAGTTTTGCATTTACTTCACGCTCAAGTGCGGCAACGATTCCACTAAATATTGAAACGCAAACGAACAAATTAGGTAATCACAGTGTAATCGCAAACTTTGCCGCAACCTTTGGGGCAACCATCGGTCAAAATGGTTGTGCGGGAATTTACCCTGCAATGTTAGCGGTAATGATTGCACCAACAGTTGGCGTTGATCCATTTAGCTTAAATTACATTTTGACCTTGATCTTAGTGGTGGCGATTTCATCATTTGGGATTGCAGGTGTAGGTGGTGGTGCAACATTTGCTGCGATTGTTGTACTATCAACCTTAAACTTACCGATTGAATTAGTGGGACTGTTAATTTCAGTTGAGCCAATTATCGATATGGGACGCACCGCATTAAATGTAAATGGTGCAATGGTGGCAGGCACAATCACCAATAAATGGGTAAAACCTGAATAAAAGAGACGAGAAAGGGCGATTTAATCGCCCTTTTTGATTGATTTCAGATAGTTATTCAATCCACTCAATCACTTCTTCTACAGGCTTGCGTGATTTTTTCTTAATATCTTTGTTGCGATAACCAAAGGTAACCATACATGAAATACCATATTCATTGAGATCAAATAAGCCTTCATCGGCTAAAATTTGATTGACTTTATCATAATGAAAACCTTCAATCGGGCAAGAATCAATACCGATTAAAGCCGCACCAGTCATCATATTCCCTAATGCGATATAGGTTTGTTTGGTACTCCAATCAAATAAGGTTCTTTCGCTTTCTAAAATTTTCATATCTTCTTCTTGGAAACTTTTATAGCGAGCGATAGAGCCTTCAATTTGCTCCTCTGTTAAACCACGTTTAGTCAGTGAATCTCTTAAATATGGCGAGTCATAGCGGACATTTTTCTTAGCAAGAATAATCACTAAATGGCTCATTTCTTCCATTGGGTGTTTAATTCCCCAAGAGAAAGGGGCAATTTTGCTGCGAATTTCAGGATTTTGTAGCACTAAAAATTTCCAAGGCTCAGAACCTACCGAACTTGGCGAAAGACGAGCGAGTTCTAAAATGTAATCCATATCTTCTTTGCTGATTTTGCGAGCTGGATCATAACTACGGCAAGCTGAACGGAAATTAAAAGCCTCTAAAACTTGTTGTTTACTGATATTGAACATTGTTGTTTCCTTTGTTAGCTGAAAAATATTACTTATCATAACGCTTTTAAGAGCTAATGCCAATTTCATCACTAGCACTTGCAAAGATATGAAAAAATATAACCGCTTGTAGTCAAATCCTTTACCTTAAAAATCAACAATTTAGCGTGGCTTCACATTTACTTTTATCCTTTAAAGTATTATCATCTCACCAATTTTAAATCATCAAGTTATTAGAGGATAGAATGCACAACTTAGAAGGTTTAGTTGCACAAGCCGTTGATGCGGTAAATGCAGCGAATGATATTGCGACATTAGAAGCATTGAAAGTGGAATATTTTGGTAAGAAAGGACATTTTACTGCCTTAATGCAAGGCTTGCGTGATGTGCCGGCAGAAGAACGCCCAGCCGTTGGTCAAAAAATTAATGATGCGAAACAGATTGCACAAAATGCGTTAAATGAGAAAAAAGAAAAACTCGAAGCCGAAGAGCTAAATGCAAAATTAGCTAATGAAAGTATTGATGTTTCATTGCCCGGTCGTAAAACAGAATTAGGTGGTTTGCACCCGGTTTCTATTACCATTGAACGTGTTGTTAAATTCTTCTCTGAGTTAGGTTTTTCGGTGGCAAACGGCCCTGAAATTGAAACGGATTACTACAACTTTGATGCACTCAACATTCCTGCTCATCACCCAGCTCGTGCCGATCATGATACTTTCTGGTTCGATGCAAATCGTTTATTAAGAACTCAAACCTCTGGCGTGCAAATTCGTACAATGGAAAATGTAAAACCGCCTATCCGAATTGTAGCTCCAGGTCGTGTATATCGTAACGATTATGACCAAACCCACACGCCAATGTTCCATCAAATCGAATTATTATATGTGGATAAAAAAGCAAACTTTACCGAGCTAAAAGGGTTAATCCACGATTTCTTAAAAGCCTTCTTTGAAGAAGATTTACAAGTGCGTTTCCGCCCGTCTTTCTTTCCATTCACAGAACCTTCGGCTGAGGTTGATGTAATGCGTCAAAACGGTAAATGGTTAGAGGTGTTAGGTTGCGGTATGGTTCACCCGAATGTATTACGCAATGTTGGTATCGACCCTGAAGAATACAGCGGTTTTGCTGTGGGTATGGGCGTTGAGCGTTTAACTATGCTTCGCTACAATGTAACGGATTTACGTTCATTCTTTGAGAACGATTTACGTTTCTTAAAACAGTTTAAATAGTATGGGATTTTTCCCTTCTCCCTGATTTTTATTCTGAACGAATAAAAATCTGCCCCTTCTTCCACAAGGGGAGAGGGTAATGTAAGCGGTTAAAAATTTAGAAAATTTTGCAAATTAAAGGATAGAAATAATGAAATTCAATGAATCTTGGTTGCGTGAATGGGTAAACCCAGAAATTAGCACAGAGCAATTATGCGACCAAATTACAATGTTAGGTTTAGAAGTTGATGATGTAGAACCTGTAGCGGGTAGTTTTTCTGGGGTAGTTGTTGGTGAAGTTGTTGAGTGTGCTAAACACCCTGATGCTGATAAATTGCGTGTAACAAAAGTGAATGTCGGTGGCGAACGCTTATTAGATATCGTATGTGGTGCACCGAACTGCCGTCAAGGTTTAAAAGTCGCTTGTGCAGTTGATGGTGCAGTTTTACCGGGCGATCTCAAAATTAAGAAGACCAAATTACGCGGTCAGCCATCAGAAGGTATGCTTTGTTCTTACTCTGAATTAGGCATTAAAGAAGATCATAGCGGTATTATTGAGTTGCCTGCAGATGCCCCAATCGGTCAAGATTTTCGTGAATATTTAAATTTAAATGATGTGGCGATTGAAATCAGTTTAACGCCAAATCGTGCTGATTGCTTAAGCATTTCTGGTATTGCTCGTGAAGTGGGTGTGATTAACCGAGCTGATGTTAAAGCCCCAACAATTACGTCTGTTCCTGCAACGATTTCTGATAAAGTGGCGGTTGAATTACAAGCGCCAGAGGCTTGCCCGCGTTATTTAGCTCGTGTGGTTAAAAATGTGAATGTAAAAGCAGTTTCGCCATTATGGTTACAAGAAAAATTACGCCGCTGTGGTATTCGCTCAATCGATCCGATTGTTGATATTACTAACTTAAGCCTTTTAGAATTAGGTCAGCCAATGCACGCCTTTGATGCAGACAAAATTGAGGGCGGCATTCAAGTGCGTATGGCAAAAGAAGGCGAAGAATTAGTGTTATTAGATGGCACAACAGCAAAATTACAACCGAATACACTTGTAATTGCCGATAGCAAAGGTGCATTGGGAATGGCGGGTATCTTTGGTGGCGAAGTAAGTGGTGTAAGTGAAAATACTAAAGATGTAGTATTAGAGGCAGCATTCTTTGCGCCGTTAGCGATTACAGGTCGAGCTCGTCAATATGGCTTACACACTGATGCTTCTCATCGTTTTGAGCGTGGTGTTGATCCTGAATTAACACGTCAAGCAATGGAACGTGCAACTGCACTATTATTAGAAATTTGCGGTGGCGAAGCAGGCGAAATTGTAGAAGCAGTAAGTGAAGAAAATTTACCAAAACGTAATACTGTCACGCTTAGACGCAGTAAATTAGATTCGGTAATCGGTCATCATATTGAAGATGAAACGGTAACGGATATTTTAACTCGCTTAGGTTTAAAAGTAACATTTGCAAATGATACTTGGACAGCTGTTGCTCCAAGCTGGCGTTTTGATATTGAGATCGAAGAAGATCTGATTGAAGAGGTTGCTCGAATTTACGGCTATAACAGCATTCCAAATAATTCGCCACTTGCTCATTTAACAATGAAAGGTACGCCTGAAAAATTACTTGAGGCAAACCGTATCCGTACCGCTTTAGTGGATAGCGATTATCAAGAAGTAATTACTTATAGTTTTGTCGATCCGAAAAAACAAGCGTGGTTACACCCAGAGCAAGAGGCATTAATTCTACCAAACCCAATTTCAAGTGAAATGTCGGCAATGCGTGTATCTTTATTAACCGGCTTATTGGATACAATCGTATATAACCAAAGTCGGCAACAGAATCGAGTGCGTATTTTTGAAGCTGGTTTACGCTTTATTCCAGATAACAATGCAGAATCTGCGGTACGTCAAGAGTTTGTATTTGGTGCGGCGATTGTAGGCGATAAACGCCCTGTGCATTGGGAAAATAAAGCAGAAGCTGCGGATTTCTTTGATTTAAAAGGCGATATTGAACGTGTGCTTTCTCTCACTTCTGCCCGTAATGATTTACAATTTGTGGCAAAACAGTTCCCAGCGTTACATCCGGGGCAATCTGCTGCCATTATGCTAGATGGCAAAGAGATCGGTTTTATTGGTACAATTCACCCATCGATTGTGCAAAAGTTTGGCATTAAAGGCAAACCGATTGTATGTGAAATCCTAGCATCAGCTATAGCAGAGCGTCCAGTTACACAAGCGGGCGAAATTTCTAAATTCCCTGCAAATAACCGTGATATTGCGGTAGTGGTTGATGAAGCTGTTCCAGCAGGCGAAGTGTTAGAAACTTGTCGCCAAGCAGCAGGTAGTAAATTAGTGGGCTTAAACTTATTCGATGTTTACCGTGGTGCAAATTTAGCGAAAGGTAAGAAAAGTTTAGCGATTAGTTTGACTGTTCAAGATAATGAAAAAACATTAGAAGAAAGTGAAATCAATGCGGTCATTCAAGCAGTATTAGCTGAATTGGCAACTCGTTTCAATGCGGTACTTCGTGATTAGTCAGTAAATAAAATATGGCTGGTGTCATATCAGCCATAAAATAAATAAGGATCAATTATGGCACTTACCAAGATTGAAATTGCAGAAAATCTAATTGAAAAATTAGACTTAGAAAAGCGTGTTGCTAAGCAATTTGTTGAATTATTTTTTGAAGAAATTCGAGTATCTCTAGAGAAAGGTGAGGAAGTTAAATTATCAGGCTTTGGTAATTTTTCCCTGCGAGAGAAAAAAGCGAGACCGGGTCGTAATCCTAAAACAGGCGAAAATGTAGCAGTATCTGCACGAAGAGTAGTCATTTTCAAAGCCAGCCAAAAGTTGCGTGATCGTGTTGAACAACCAAATATTCAGTCAGGAAAATAAATTATCTTTCAGGGGTAGATGATAAAGAAAATATTCAGTATCAGGAGTGTAAGATGAAATTAGTGAGAAGGTGGTTATCATTAGGGGCTTTGTTAGCAAGTGCAATTATATTGTCAGCTTGTTCTAGCTCAGATAAATCAGTTTCCAAAGCACAAGCAAAAAGTAAAATTTATCATTCAGAGTATCACGCTGATCTAGCTGATCCTATTATGGCAATCAGTCGTTTGAGTGAACAGCAACACGAATGGAAAGGCACACGTTATCGTTTAGGTGGCAATAGTAAGTCAGGTATTGATTGTTCTGGTTTTATGCAAGTTACCTTTAGAGATTTATTCGGGATTAGCTTACCAAGAACAACTAAAGATCAAGCTAAAGAAGGGCAGCGTATATCTAAACGGGATCTGAGGACGGGTGATTTAGTTTTCTTCAACACAGGTAGAGGCCCAAACGGCAAACACGTTGGAGTCTATGTTAAAAATGGGCAATTCTTACATGCTTCAACAAAAGGCGGTGTGATTTATTCTGATATGAATTCACCTTATTGGTCAAAAGCATTTTGGCAGGCCCGCCGTTTATAATTCACTTTCAAGGAATTTATAATGCTGAAAAAAATTGGACAATCAGTCATTTTTGGACTTTTTTGTGCATTTTTAATTTTATTTGTTGCACCATTATTTCAAAATGTAGGTGTATTTACAGCATTCAATCAAAAAGAGATTATTAGTTATAATTCAGCCGTTAAAATTGCTTCTCCTGCGGTGGTAAATGTATATAGTCGAAATTTTAGTCCAGAGCACTCTACTTTTGAGGTAGAAAACCTAGGTTCTGGAGTAATTATGAGTAGTGATGGCTATATTTTAACCAATAAGCATGTTATTGAAAATGCAGATCAAATTGTTATTGCTTTACAAAATGGGGTCATTTCCACTAATGTTAAATTAATTGGAGATGATTCATTTACGGATTTAGCTGTTCTAAAGATTGATGCTGAAAATCTACCAACTATTCCGCAAAATTTGGATAGAAAATTAGAAATTGGTGATGTGGTACTTGCTATTGGGAATCCGTTAAATTTGGGGCAAAGTATCACGCAAGGTATTGTTAGTGCGATTGGTCGTAAAACCTTAACTGAAAGTGGAAGGCAAAACTTTATTCAAACCGATGTGTCTATCAATCAAGGAAATTCAGGTGGTGCATTAATTAATACGGCCGGAGAATTAATTGGTATCAATACATTACGTTTTGGGAAGAATACTAATGAATTATCTGAAGGTTTAAATTTTGCAATCCCTATTAATCTTGCGAATCAAATTATGAATAAGATTATTAAAGATGGTCGTGTGATTCGTGGTTATTTTGGGGTTAGTACCGATTTACTCGACACAGCGAAAATGCAAGGTTACGAAAAAGGTGTAATTATTGCGAATGTAGATAAAAATGGCCCAGCGGCAAAAGCAGGTATTGAGGCTGGTGACTTAGTGCTTAAAGTTGGGAATATTGATGCTCTTTCTCCCTCGCAAATGATGGAAGAGTTAGCGGAAATGACACCTTATACTAAGGTTAAAGTAGTGGTACAACGTGGAGATCAATTACTTAACTTTGATGTAACTATTACTGAATTACAAGCACAATAAGGTAAATAATGGAAAAAATAGTTATTACAGTTGATGGACCTAGTGGTGCAGGCAAAGGCACATTGTGTCACGCTTTGGCAGAAAAATTAGGCTTCGATTTCCTAGATTCAGGGGCGTTATACCGCATTACTGCCTTAAGTGCAGTTAAAAAAGATGTTGCCCTTGACGATGAAGAAAAATTAGCAGAATTAGGGCGCTATTTAAATATTCAATTTGTGCCTCAAAATGGCGAAATTAGCGTAATTTTAGATGGCGAAAATGTAGGAGATCAAATTCGTACTGCCGAAGCAGGGCAAAATGCCTCTAAAATTGCTGCTTTTCCTAAGGTTAGAGGGGCGTTATTAGAACGTCAAAGAGCATTTAGCACGGAAAAAGGATTAATTGCTGATGGGCGAGATATGGGGACGGTTGTGTTTCCAAATGCTCAAATTAAGCTCTTTTTAGACGCAAGTGCAGAAGAACGCACAAAAAGACGTGTAAAACAGTTGCAAGAAAAGGGATTTAATGCTAACTTTGATGAGATCTTAGCTGAGATAAAAGAGCGTGATTTCCGTGATAGAAATCGGGCAGTTGCTCCTCTTATTCCAGCTAAAGATGCGTTATTGTTAGATTCAACGCATTTATCTATTGATGATGTGATTAAACAAGCATTAGATCATATAGCTCAATATATTAAATTTTAGTTTGTGGCTTTACATAGGATTTGTTTAGCTTTTATTACCAACCCCGTTTAACAGGACGTTAGATGGATGTTTATTTTATAGAAGATTTATTATGTCAGAATTATCGTTTGCTCAACTACTTGAAGAATCATTTTCAGCTACACCACGTTTAGGTGATGTTGTTAAAGGTACTGTTGTTGCTATCCAAAAAGGTTATGTTATTGTTGATACAGGTTTCAAATCTGAATCATCAATTCCAGCGGAAGAATTTACTAATGCCCAAGGTGAACTTGAAGTTCAAGTTGGTGATGAAGTAGATGTTGTTCTTAAAGCTGTTGAAGATGGCTTCGGTGAAACAGTTGTTTCTCGTGGTGATGCAAAACGTAACGAAGCTTGGATTGCTTTAGAGAAAGCATTTGAAGAACAAGCTACAGTTATTGGTTTTGTAAATGGTAAAGTAAAAGGTGGTTTCACTGTTGAATTAAACGGTGTACGTGCATTCTTACCAGGTTCATTGGTTGATATTCGTCCTGTTCGTGATTCTTTAAATTTAGAAGGCAAAGAGTACGAATTTAAAGTAATCAAATTAGATCAAAAACGTAACAACGTAGTTGTATCCCGTCGTGCT
Organism: Mannheimia sp. E30BD; assembly: GCF_041807785.1. Classification (NCBI taxonomy): domain Bacteria; kingdom Pseudomonadati; phylum Pseudomonadota; class Gammaproteobacteria; order Pasteurellales; family Pasteurellaceae; genus Mannheimia; species Mannheimia sp. E30BD. The sequence goes on along the minus strand of NZ_JBGTYX010000011.1, from coordinate 28,744 downwards.
GTTATCGAAACAGAAAGCAACCAAGATCGTGATGCTGTATTAGCAAACTTAGTTGAAGGTTCTGAAGTTAAAGGTACAGTTAAAAACTTAACTGACTACGGTGCATTTGTTGATTTAGGTGGCGTTGACGGTTTATTACACATCACTGATATGGCGTGGAAACGTGTTAAACACCCAAGCGAAGTGGTTAATGTAGGTGATGAAGTTACTGTTAAAGTATTAAAATTTGATAAAGAGAAAACTCGTGTATCATTAGGCTTAAAACAATTAGGTCAAGATCCTTGGGCAGTAATCGCTGAAAACCACCCGGTAAATAGCAAATTAACAGGTAAAGTAACTAACTTAACTGATTACGGCTGCTTCGTTGAAATTTTAGACGGTGTTGAAGGTTTAGTTCACGTTTCAGAAATGGATTGGACAAACAAAAACATTCACCCATCTAAAGTGGTTAATGTAGGTGATGTTGTTGAAGTAATGGTACTTGAAGTTGATGAAGAGCGTCGCCGTATCTCTCTAGGTTTAAAACAATGTAAAGCAAACCCGTGGGAACAATTTGCAGCAACTCACAACAAAAACGATAAAGTATCAGGTAAAATTAAATCAATTACTGATTTCGGTATCTTCATCGGTTTAGAAGGTGGTATCGATGGTTTAGTTCACTTATCAGATATTTCTTGGAATATTTCAGGCGAAGAAGCTGTTCGTAACTACAAAAAAGGTGACGAAGTTGAAGCAGTAGTTCTACAAGTTGATGCAGTTAAAGAGCGTATTTCTTTAGGTATTAAACAATTAGAATCTGATCCATTCACAAACTTTGTTGATGGTGCAAAAAAAGGTGAAATCGTTTCAGCTACAGTAGTAGAAGTTGATGCTAAGGGTGCTAAAGTTGAATTAGCAGGTGGTGTGGAAGGTTATATCCGTGCAGCAGATTTAAGCGGTGAAGTTGCAGTAAATGATACAGTTGAAGCAAAATATACCGGCGTAGATCGTAAATCACGCATCGTTCACTTATCTGTTCGTGCAAAAGACCAAGCAGAAGAATCAGCTGCAATTGCTCAAGTGAACAAAGAAGAAGTTGCAGTACCAAATGCATTTGCTGAAGCTTTCAAAGCAGCTAAAGGTGAATAATTAGTACTTAGCCAATCAATTAAATGGGTATGTTTGATGCATACCCATTTAAACTTAAATTGCTATTTTAAATATTCATTTAATTATGAGTGATTATTTAAAATTGCTATAACGATTTTGATGAGGAAGATATGACCAAATCTGAATTAATTGAGAGTTTATTGGCTAAAAATCCAAATTTGCATATTAAAACAGTAGAGAATTGTGTAAAAGAGATTTTAGAACATTTAACACTAACCTTAGAAAAAGGTAAGCGTATTGAAGTAAGAGGTTTTGGTAGTTTTTCATTACATTATCGTCAACCTCGTGTAGGACGTAATCCTAAAACAGGGGACAGTGTCACGTTATCTGGGAAATATGTGCCTCATTTTAAAGCAGGTAAAGATTTAAAAGAGCGAGTGGATATAGTCTAATTCTCATCAAATTATAAATTTCTGTAGTGAAGGAGATGATATGATTAAGTATATTTTTGGTATTTTACTTGTTATTGCTGTTATTATTGTTGCAATTACAATTGGTGCGAATAATGATCAACTTATTGCTTTCAATTATATTATTGCCCAAAGTGAATTACGTCTATCAACATTAGTTGCAATTTTATTTGGATTAGGGCTAATTTTAGGCTGGTTAGTAACGGGTATTTTTTACTTAAAAGTGAAAGTGCAAAATATTGCATTAAACCGCCGTGTAAAACGTCAAGGTCAGCAGATAACTGAATTAACCACGCCAAAGGTTGAATAATCAATGCTTGAATTATTGTTCCTTTTGTTGCCTATTGCCGCATTATACGGTTGGTATATGGGGCAGCGTAGTGCAAAAAAGGATCAAGAAACTGTCAATAATAAGTTTTCTCGTGAATATGTTACGGGATTGAACTTCCTTTTATCTAATCAACAGGAAAAGGCAGTTGATCTTTTCCTTTCTATGCTACAAAAGCAAGAGTCTGAAAATCAAATCTCGACTGAATCCCAATTTGAAGCTGAATTAACCTTAGGTAATTTGTTTCGCTCAAGGGGTGAGGTTGATAGAGCTTTGCGTATTCATCAAGCCTTAGAAAATAATCCTGACTATTCATTTGAACAGAAATTGCTCGCTAAACAGCAATTGGCTAAAGATTTTATGGCGGCAGGTTTTTATGATCGAGCAGAAAATTATTATATTTCATTAGTTGATGAACCTGAATTTGCTAAACATTCCTTATCTCAACTGACGGTAGTTTATCAAAAAACACGAGAATGGAAGAAAGTAATTAATGTTGCTGAAAAGTTACTAAAAATTTCGCCAGAATCCGATAAAATTCCATTATCTCATTTTTATTGTGAATATGCACAAGTGGTCAAATTTGACGATAAAATTGCATTTGTAGAAGCGTTAAACAAAGCTTTAGATTATTACCCTCAATCTACACGAGCTTCGATAATGCTAGCTGATTTCTATTTGGAACAGGAAGAGTTTAGCAAAGCATTAGGTTATTTTGAGCAAATTCTACAACAAGATCCTGATTATATTAGTGAAGTGCTTAGTCAAGTGAAGCAATGTTATATCGCTCTAAATGATCCTAATGGATATGAGTTGTTCTTGATTAAAGCTAATCAAGTCAAACATAATAGTAGCGTAGATATTGCATTAACCGAATTTATTGAAGAAAAAGATGGTATTAATGCAGCACATTCTAAATTATATCAGCAGCTAAGTGCTTATCCGAGTTTGATTACTTTCCATCGATTCATTCGATATCAAGCGGATTTTGCGGAAGAGGGAAATGGTAAAGAGAGTTTGGTGTTACTGCATAATATGGTGGGGAATCAAATCAAGAAAGGTTTTCAATATCGTTGCTTAAATTGTGGTTATCAAAGTTATCGCTTAATGTGGCAATGCCCATCTTGTAACCAATGGGAAAAAATTAAACCGATACAGAGTATCGATGGTCTTATCTAATAAAATTAAGGAGTTCAGTATGAACAATAAAGTCATTGTTGCTTTAGATTATGAAACGGAACGTGAGGCACTGGAATTTGTGGACTTAGTTGATCCATCACTTTGTCGTTTAAAAGTGGGCAAAGAGATGTTTACCACATTAGGTACAAATTTCTTAAAACAGTTACACGACCGTAAATTTGATGTATTCCTTGATTTAAAATATCACGATATTCCAAATACCGTTGCCCGTGCAGTACGTTCAGCCGCTGATTTAGGCGTATGGATGGTAGATTTACATGCTTCAGGCGGCTTAAAAATGATGGAAGATGCGAAAAAAATCTTAGAACCTTATGGCAAAGATGCACCATTATTGATTGCGGTAACGGTTTTAACCAGTATGGAAGATCTAGATTTATTACAAATTGGTATTAATGCTTCACCAATGGAGCAAGTCATTCGGTTAGCACATTTAGCTCAGCGTGCAGGTTTAGACGGGGTTGTCTGTTCACCACAAGAGGTTGAAGTATTACGCACACATTGTGGGGAAGATTTCAAATTAATCACACCGGGTATTCGCCCAGAAGGGAGTGATTTTGCTGACCAACGCCGTGTAATGACACCAAAACAAGCGATAGAAACAGGTTCAGATTTCTTAGTCATTGGTCGCCCGATTACCCAAGCGGCTGATCCATTAGCGGTACTCAAATCCATAAATCAATCTATTAATGGTTAATCAATAGGCGGAATTTTCCGCCTTTTTAAATGATACAAGCGGTCATATCTGAGGAAAAATTTGCAAATGACATTAGTCTATTCAACTGAAACAGGCAGAATTAAGCCAGAAATTATGAAAGAAGAACGCCCAAAAGGCGATGGGATTATTCGCATTCAACGCCAAACCAGTGGGCGTAAAGGAAAAGGTGTTTGTGTGATTACGGGGCTTGATTTAGATGATAAAGCTCTTAATTCGCTTGCTTCAGAGTTGAAGCGTAAGTTAGGCTGCGGTGGTTCGTTTAAAGAGGGGATTATTGAAATTCAAGGCGATAACCGTGAACTGATTAAACAAATTTTGGAAGGAAAAGGTTTTAAAGTAAAACTTTCTGGAGGCTAAAAAAGTGGGGAAATCATTTGTAGAAGATCAGACTTGATCTGACAAATCATTTGATTTCCCCATTTACCTTTAATTATTTGAAAATAATGTCATCTTTTGGATCGTATTTATCCGCTTCAATCACTTTATTTTCTTCAAAGTATGTTTTCAGCATTTCAGCATCAATAAAGCCTGTGTTCACATAGCTAGGGTGTTTTTTCAGTAATGGATAACCATCGCCACCTGCCGCAACATAGTCAGGTAGAGAAACTTTATAGGTTTTCTCAGCATCAAACGGTTTTCCGCCGATTTTTACTTCAGAGATGGTTTTTGCATTACGATCAACGGTCATTGAAATACCTGCAAATTGAGGATAAGCACCGGTATCAACATCTTTTAATGCGATAGCAGTAAGGCTATCTAATAGTTCTTGCCCTTTTAAATCCACCGTTGCAATCATATTACCGAATGGTTGAACGGTCAGTAAGTTTTTATAGGTTACTTTGCCTTCCTCAATTGAGGTACGAATACCACCCGAGTTCATAATCCCGATGTCTGCTTTTACTCGCTCCATTTGAGATTGAGCAATTAAGCGGCCGAGATTCGTTTGATGGAAGCGAATATGTTCACGTTTACCATCTAATAAGCCTTTAACGCTACCCACCTCAATATTTAGTTTTTGGTCGCCTTCATCTTGATATTTTTTTAACAGAGCATAGGTTGCTTCATCAGCTTTAATTTCAGGCTGGTAAAGCTCATATTCTCTCGTGCCATCTTCTTTTTTGATGGTTTTTTTCAAGTTTACTGGGATTAACTCATATTTTACTAAAGTAGTTTTGCCATTTTTAAATTCAAAATCAGAACGGCCGACAAATTTACCCCATTCGCCAGCTTGAACAATCCAAGTACCATTTTGGAAATCTGGTTTACACTCTTCGCCCGGTGTATATTTCGCTTTGAATTGACCCTTCTCATCAATACAAACGGTATCGTGTGTATGTCCACCAATGATTAGATCAAAAGCTCCTTTATCAAGCGTTCTTGCCATTGTTACATCGCCCGGTGCGTTTGTACCGTGTTTACCGTCAAAATAGTAGCCCATATGAGTTAAAGCAATACGCACATCCGGTTTTTCAGTTTTGTTAATTTCTGCAAGCGTTGTTTTTGCCGTTTCAATCGGGTTTTTAAATACCGCATTTTCAGTTACATCAGGATTACCTAATTTTGCAGTATCTTCAGTTGTAAGACCAACAACGGCAATTTTTAAACCACCTCGCTCAAGAATAATATAGGGTTTAACAATAGGCTTATCTGTTTTTTTATTAATAACGTTAGCTGAAATAAAAGGGAACTTCGCCCATTGTTCTTGCATTGAAAGGATTTGGAGAGGGAAGTCAAATTCGTGATTGCCTAACACCATAGCGTCATAACCAATCGCATTCATACCCTCAATATCAGGACGAGCGTTTTGCATATCTGATTCGGGTACACCTGTATTCACATCGCCTGCATTTAACACTAAGATTGATCCGCCTTTCTGTTCAACTTCTTTACGAATAGCGTCAATTAATGTTTTTTGTGCCGCTAAGCCATACTCGCCCTTATCACTTTGCCAGAAATGACCGTGTAAGTCATTGGTATGTAGCACAGTAAAACTATAGGTTTTATCGGTTTCATACGCTATTGCAGAGGCTGAGCCTAAAATAGCAAGAGAAAGTAATGTTTTCTTAAAGTTCATAGAAATACCTCAGTAAGTATTGGTGTTATAACAGGGCATTAGAAGAATAAAATGAATATCCAAGTAATTGCCAGTAAAATCATTGATAAAAATACGGCTGCCGAACCAAAATCTTTTGCTCTGCCAGACAATTCGTGAAAGTCAGAGCCAATACGATCCACAACGGATTCAATCGCACTATTTAATAATTCAACAATAAGCACTAAAAAGAGTGTTCCAACTAACAAGGCTTTTTCAATGTTAGTGTCGCCTAAAATTAAGGCTAGTGGAAATAAAATAACTGCACACCAAAATTCTTGACGGAATGCCGCTTCATTAATATAAGCTGCCTTTAAGCCTTTCATTGAATAATTTGTTGCATTGATCACACGTTGGAAATCAGCTTTATTTTTAGGTTTCATAAGTTGTTAGAAAAGTGAATAAGTTAAATGTTATTGTACTGAAAGAAAAGTTATCTTCAAGGGAGTTAGTATGAATAAAATCAATTAATCTGAAAATAGCAAAATTAGCTTTTTGCAAAAAAATTGAAAAAAATGACCGCTTGTTTATTCCATATTGGCTATTTTTCCGCTAATCTAACAACCTTGTTTTTCGGGTGGGTAAATAGTATTTATCCTTATTTTTGTCTTACAGAAGTGAAATGTTATGAGTCAATCATTATCATCAAAAATTCTTGGCGGTAATTTAGTATTACGCATCGCCATCGGTTTAGTGCTAGGGGTTCTACTGGCATTTATTAATAAAGATTGGGCAGTGAGCGTTGGCGTATTAGGTCAATTCTTTGTTAAATCTCTCCGTGCTATTGCACCTATTTTAGTCTTTGTATTAGTGTTATCAGCTATTGCGAATAAAGAAGTAGGTTCAGACAGCAAATTAAAGCCAATTTTAGTGCTTTATGTACTAGGTACATTTTGTGCTGCATTAACTGCTGTTGTGCTAAGTTTTATGTTCCCAACAACTTTAGAGCTAACTTCAAGCCCTGATGGTTTAACGCCGCCGCAAGGTATTGGTGAAATTTTAAAAACCGTTATTTTTAACTTAGTGGATAACCCTCTTGCAGCGTTAAGCAATGCAAACTTCATTGGTATTCTTGCATGGTCTATTGGTTTAGGGATTGCATTCCGTCACGGTTCAGCAAGTTCAAAAGCGTTTTTAAATGATTTAGCCAATGCAGTTTCATTTGTGGTGAAAATTGTGATTGCGTTCGCACCTATCGGCGTATTTGGCTTGGTGGCTGAAACTGTTGCTGTAAATGGTTTAGATGCATTTGAAGGTTACGCACGCTTATTATTAGTATTAGTGGGAGCAATGTTATTAGTTGTATTAGTATTAAACCCATTATTAGTGTTTTGGAAAACACGTCGCAACCCATATCCATTAGTATTTACTTGCTTGCGTGAGAGTGGTGTAACTGCATTCTTTACACGTAGTTCGGCTGCGAATATCCCGGTGAATATGAACTTAGCGAAGCGTTTAGGTGTGCGTGATGAAATTGCATCTGTAGCCATTCCTTTAGGTGCAACTATTAATATGGCAGGTGCAGCAATTACAGTTACGGTATTAACTTTAGCTGCAGCTTATACACAAGGGATTCAACCAGATTTCGCAACTGCATTATTATTAAGCGTTGTAGCTTCAATCTGTGCTTGTGGCGCTTCAGGTGTTGCCGGTGGGTCATTATTATTAATTCCATTAGCGTGTAGCTTATTTAATATTCCAAATGATATTGCAGCCCAAGTAATTGGTGTAGGCTTTGTGATTGGAGTAATTCAAGATTCAGTTGAAACAGCATTAAACTCTTCAACAGACGTACTATTTACCGCAGCGGTAAGTTACGCAGAAGATCAAAAAGCGTAGTTTCTCTTTTCTCGGATAAGGTAGACTTTTTAGTCTGCCTTTCTTTTTTCGGTTTATTTTTGCGATCTGCGTCGAAAATTTACCAAATTCTTCTGAAAACTATCATCTTTAACGGCATACTTGGGTTAAAAAATTAACCTTTTGATTATGTTGGATCGTTTTTGTATTGCTCTCTTTTTATTCCATCTGCCTATCTTGCTGTTGCCTAGAGATTGGCTAATAGGTGGCATTGCTTTGGGTGGAGTAATCTTAATCTACAGCATTTATGTTCGAGCCAAACTTATTTTTCTACTTGGTATGATAATCTGCGTTAGTTATTTTCACATTTTCCAAGTTGCAAAAAATGTGGAAAATATAACCGCTAGTAAACAGAACACTCAATTTAAAATTAGCAAAATCCTTAAGCAAACCGATTATCAAACCGCTATTGCTACACTGCCAACTGGTGAGAATATCTACCTAAATTGGCAAGCAGAGCAGCCATTATTGCTTAATCACTATTATCAAGCAGAACTCACACTACGCCCGATTTCAGCCCGCAGTAATATCAGTAATTTTGATCGCCAGCGTTGGTATTTTGCCAATCATATCCATATGACGGCGACTGCTCGGAAAGTGGAACAATTAGCTCAAATAGAGAGTAGCTTTCGGACAGACTGGCTACATAAAGTTAAAGCAGACACGGAAAATTTACCTACACAAGGCTTATTATTAGCGCTTGCTTTCGGCGAAAGAGCTTGGCTAAAAACAGCTGATTGGGGGCTATTTCAACAAACAGCCACAGCTCATTTAATTGCTATTTCAGGCTTACACATTGGGCTTGCGATGCTGTTTGGATTTTATTTGGCGAAAAGCCTGCAATGGTTTTGTTTGAAAAGTAGGCTTAAGTGGTTACAAGCGGTCGGATTTTCACTTTATTTTGCAAGAATAGTGGGCTTTCTAACCGCCTTTGTTTATAGCTATTTAGCGGGCTTTGCCGTGCCGACAGTAAGAGCCTTATTCGCTATTGCCTTTGTGTTGCTTTGCCAATATTTAAGGCGGCATTACACCGCTTGGCAACTTTGGTGGAGAATTGTAGCCTTATTGGTGGTTATTGACCCACTCAGTTTACTTTCTGACAGTTTTTGGCTCTCTGTGTTAGCGGTAGTCAGCTTGATTCTGTGGTATCAAATTTTCCCTTTAAATCGCTTTATTTCTGATGAAACTCGCAAAAAAATGATGAAATTCAACCGCTTGTGGTTATCACTTTTGCATTTACAAATTGGAATTTGGCTGGTTTTCTCACCTGTTCAGCTCTATTTTTTTGAGGGCGTATCTGCCTTTGCCTTACTTGCCAATCTGATTATTGTACCTCTTTACAGTTTTTTGCTTGTGCCGCTGATTTTATTCAGTCTATTAACCGACAACCTCTTTTCTACTTGGCAACTGGCGGATTATCTTGCTCAAGAGAGTTTATGGCTATTAACACCCCTTTCTAATGCGTGGTTTACGCTAAGCTATTGGCAACAATGGCAGTTGCTTTCACTTAATCTATTGGGTTTATTATGTCTTTATTGCAAAGTATATGAGCTTTCTTATAAAAAATGGCTCAGTGCAGTTACATTATCAATATTGTTCAACTTGAGTTTTTATCTGCATAAATGGGCTAGTCAAGCCAAATCAGAATGGATTATGTTTGATGTTGGGCAAGGGTTAGCAATGGCATTGATTTATGAGCAAAACAAAGCAGTAATTTATGACACAGGTTCAAATTGGCAATCTGGCGATGGCAAGATAAATTCAATGGCAAAGCTCGAAATATTGCCCTATCTAAAACGTAACGGCATTTCTGTAGAAGCCATTTTTCTCAGCCATGATGATAATGACCATTCAGGTGGAGTAGTCGATTTACTCTCTGCTTACCCAAATGCTCGGCTGATTAGCTCAAGTAAAGTTCGTTACCGCAATGTTGCACCAAAACCTTGCATTCAAGGAAAGTCGTGGCAGTTCGGAGAATGGCATTTATCCGCATTTTACCCATCACAAATTGTAGAACGAGCTAAAAATCACGACTCTTGCATTATTTTGGCAAAAAATGACCGCTTGCAGATTTTGCTCACAGGCGATTCTGGCATAGAGCAAGAACGCCGATTTGCCCCAAATATCAGGAAAATTGATTTCTTACAAGTCGGGCATCACGGCAGTAAAAGTAGCACTAGTGAAACCTTACTAGCCTTAGCCGAACCGCAATTCGCTTTTATTTCCGCAGGCAGATGGAATCCGTGGAAATTACCAAACAAGCAAGTAGTCGAGCGTTTAGAAAGAAAAGGCATTGAAGTATTAAATACCGCAAAAGTCGGAATGATTAGGGTTAAGTTTTATCAAAACTCATTTAAAATTACGCAAGCGAGAGACTTATTTTCGCCTTGGTATAAGCAGTTTTATTGATCAAATAGGTTTACCTAGCACGGCAAAGCCGTACTAGGTTAGGCATAATTCAGGCTCTTTGGGGCTGTAGGTTAGAGTGGCACATCATTCAACGCATTCGGATTTTTATTAATAAACATTGCATCACCATAGCTGAAGAATCGGTATTTTGCCTCAACAGCGTGGGCATAGGCGTTCATTGTGTTTTTGTAGCCTGAAAAAGCAGAAACTAACATAATCAATGTCGATTCTGGTAAATGGAAATTCGTTACTAACGCATCAACGACTTTGAAGGTTTTTCCAGGATAAAGGAAAATGGATGTATCTGAGAAGAATGGTGAAATCAGTTTGCCTTCCTTTTCGGCTGCTTGAGCGGCACTTTCAACCGAACGAACAGAGGTTGTACCAACCGCAATCACACGTTTGCCGTTAGCTTTAGTTGCTAAAATTTTATCCACCACTTCTTGGCTCACTTCGGCATATTCTGCGTGCATTTTATGTTCTTCAATCGTATCTACTCGAACAGGTTGGAATGTACCCGCCCCAACGTGGAGTGTAACAAATGCGGTATCTACGCCTTTTACTTTCAGTTTTTCAAGCATTGCATTATCAAAATGTAAGCCTGCGGTTGGGGCAGCAACAGCTCCTAACACTTTGCTGTAAACCGTTTGATAACGCTCTTGGTCGGCATCTTCATCTGGACGGTCGATATAAGGTGGCAGAGGCATATGCCCCGCCAGTTGTAATAAATCAAACAACGGTTGTTGCTCACTAAATTTGAGTTCAAATAATGTATCGTGGCGGGCGACCATTGTAGCAGTAAATCCATTTCCTTCGCCTAACTTATCTTCCCCGAAAATTAACTCAGCCCCTTCTTTTGGTGCTTTTGAGGCTTTAACGTGAGCCAAACAGCGGTGTTCATCTAACACACGTTCGACCAACGCCTCGACTTTCCCTCCGCTTGGTTTACGACCGTAAAGACGAGCAGGGATTACACGGGTGTTATTGAAGATCAATAGATCCCCTTCATTAATATGATCGTATAAATCCACAAATTGTTGATCGGCAAACTTGCCTGTTTCGCCATTTAAGTGGAGCAACCGGCTGGCAGAACGCTCAGCAGTCGGGTAGCGAGCAATGAGCTCATCGGGTAAGTCAAAATGAAAATCTGAAACTAACACGGTTATTCTATTCTCTGTAGTATAAAAATGGCGGAAATGATAGCATAAAAAGGAAGAGAAGTCAGAAAAGCACACTCATCCTCAAAATGGAGCTTGCTAGCCTAAAGAAATTCTTATAGACTCGAAAAATCAAGTTCTCTTCTTTAGTTAGTTTGTATTATGAAAAAAGCACCTGATTTTATTTTAACTGCTATTGGATTGGGCGTATCGCTAGCTTCTCAAGCTAATACGATTGCACCAGAAAGAATCGATCCGTTCCAACAACAAATTGATGCTGCTCAGCAACAACGCCAACAGCAATATCAACAAAATCAAGCAGAGCAGTTACAACATCGTGCAGATGTGCGGCTTGATACTCGTATTACAGATAAACTCTCACTTTCTAACCAAGAATATCCTTGCTATCCCATTCATCACATTTCTCTTATTGATTACTCTCCTGACAATATAGTTATGCCTAGTCAATTCCAATGGGCTTTTAATCAAGCAGCGAAAAATCTTAAATTAACCTTACCACACTGTTTTGGCGGTGAAAGTTTAAGTATTTTAATGAAGCAAGTGCAAAATGAAATTATTGGCAAGGGTTATGTTACCACCCGAGTGGTAGTTGAAGAGCAGGATTTACGAGGCGGAAAGCTCACATTAACGGTGATTCCGGGAAAAATCCGTAACACCTTGATTATGGATAACGGCAACGTGCCTCGTTTTACACCGCTACACGCCTTTACAGGATTCACCTTTGCTTCAGGGGATTTATTGAATGTTCGAGATATTGAGCAGTCACTAGAGAATTTAAAACGAGTGCCAACGGTTGAGGCGAATATTGAAATTCTGCCGAGTGAAAGTGAAAAAGCGGAAGTTGGCGATAGTGATTTAAAAATTACTTACAGCCAGGTCTTTCCGTTTAGGCTGAATGTAGGGCTTGATGATGCTGGCTCAAAATCAATGGGCAAACTACAAGCGAATGGAACGCTCTCTATCGATAATATCTTTTCAGCCAATGACCTTTTTTATGGTAGCTTCACTCATTCTATTAAACAAAAAGGCGATGATAAAGGCAGCCGTGCCAGCAAAAATCTAACATTATATTACTCCATTCCCTTTGGCTATTGGAATTTAGCCTTTTCGCATAATCAAAGTCGCTATCATCAAGAAGTTTTTGGGGCTTTTGCGAAAAGTTATCTTTATGCAGGTAAGAGTAATACGGATAAACTTACGCTTTCCTACCTACTTTATCGAGACAGCACCCGAAAAACTACCGTTTCAGCATCGTTTTGGTCTCGTCAATCACACAACTATGTTGATGAAGCAGAAATTGAAGTGCAAAAACGTCGAATGGCAGGTTGGGAAGCGGGCTTTTCTCACAAAGAATATTTAGGCAATAGCACGTTAGAGCTATCAGCAAATTATAAGCGAGGCACAGGAGCGAGAGGACAGCTACAAGCCCCAGAAGAGTTATGGGGAGAGGGAACGTCGAGACCACAAATTATTACTGCCTCGCTTTCTTACAATCAGCCCTTTATGTGGGGTAATCAGTCTTGGCAATTTAATTCCGGTTGGCACGGGCAATGGAATAAAACGCCGCTTATTCTGCAAGACCGCTTTTCGATTGGTGGACGTTATACAGTAAGAGGCTTTGATGGTGAATTAACCCTTTCAGGTGAGAGAGGCTGGAATTGGCGAAATGAACTGGTGTGGGCATTTATGCCAAGCCATTCATTTTACTGGGCGATTGATGGAGGAAGAATTTCTGGCTGGTCAGCGGAAAGCCCGCAGTTAGGACATCATTTAATGGGAACGGCGATTGGGTTTAGAGGCGATATAAAAGGTTTCTATTATGATTTGTTTGTTGGCAAACCGATACGCAAACCGGAAGGATTTAGCACCTCAAATGGTGTGGCAGGTTTTAATGTAGGCTATAGCTTTTAGTTTGAATTGTAGGTTGGGTTGAGCTTGCGAAAACCCAACGTAATGAATAATACCTTGTTGGGTTCTCGTTTCACTCAACCCAACCTACTTTATACTTTTAAGCAAAAATGCTTTTTAAGGATTTATTATGAACAAACAATGTTTCCGTGTGATTTTCAGCAAAACGCTACAACGTTTAGTTGTGGTTTCAGAATTAGTCAAAAGCGAAGGAAAAGCTGAAAGCGAAGGCTTAGCAAGCGGTGCAATTTTGCAAAAAATTTGCAGTTTAAGACCGCTTGTATTTAGCCTATTCTGTGCGTTAGGTTTTGTTTCATTTGCTGAAAATGCGTTAGCGGAAACCTTGATTATTCGAGCCGACCAATCCGCCCCGAAAAACCAGCAGCCGATTATTCTCTCCACCGCCAACGGCACACCACAAATCAACATTCAAACCCCGAATGATAAAGGGCTTTCCCACAATAAATATTCGCAATTTGATGTTGCCGAGAAGGGGGCAATTTTAAATAACAGCCGCACTAACACCCAAACTCAACTAGCAGGGCAAGTGACAGGCAACCCTTATCTTGCACGAGGCGAGGCAAAAGTGATTTTAAACGAAGTCAATTCCAATAAGCCCAGCGTAATGAAAGGCTATGTGGAAGTGGCGGGCAAAAAAGCCGATGTGATTATCGCCAACCCAAGCGGTTTACATTGTGAAGGCTGCGGTATTATCAATTCAGACCGTGCAACCTTTGCCACAGGCAAACCGCAGATTAACAACGGCAATTTAGATAGCTTTGTGGTGGAAAAAGGCAAGGTAACAGTATCGGGCAAAGGAATGGATAACAGTCGAGTGGATTACACGGAAATCATTGCTCGAGAAACACAAGCCAATGCAGGGATTTGGTCGAAGAAAGAAACCACTGTTATCACGGGCAAAAACACCGTCAAGCGGTCAGATTCTGACAAAAAATTGCAAATTATCAGCACAAAACAACCGCTTGCAAATGAGGCAAAACCACAGGTGGCGATTGATGTGGGCGAGTTGGGCGGGATGTACTCCGGCAAAATTCACTTAATTGGTACAGAAAATGGCGTGGGAGTGCGAAATGCCGGACATATTGGGGCGAGTGCTGAAACCCTGCAAATTGATAGCCAAGGTCGAATTGTCAATACCGGTACACTTAATGCAGCTAAACCAGTTACTTTAACGGCAAGTCAAGGGATTGAAAACAAAGGCAAGATTGAAAATAAACAGGGCGATATCACGCTAAATACTGCCGCTGATATTAAGCAAGACGGCTCTATTGTTGCTCGTCATGGTAATATCCATAAAACAGCATCCTCCCAAATTACCCAGAATGGAGAATCTGTCGCTAAAGGTAGCATTACCTATCAAGCACCTAAAGTGAGAGCTTCAACCCAATCACTTATTGCTGCTGGTGTGGAAGTCAAAGATACTGCACAAGGTGAAGTGCGTTCTCTTGAACCCCATTCTGCTCAAGGAAAAGATATTACGGTTTCGGCCACGACAAAAGCAGCCTTACAGGGAAAAAATATTGCTTCAGGTAAGATCAATGTTCAAGGTTCAGAAATCGATCTTGATAATAGCCAAGCTTACGCTTACTCTGTGAATGTGTCCGCTCATCAAGGTCACATTCAAGCGAATAATGCAACGTTGATTGCAGATAAAACCCTATCATTAAGTACACCAACCGAACTCCAAACGCAACAAAGCTACCTTAAAGCAGAAAAAATCACTTCTCATCAAGGTTCGCTCAATACACAAAATGCAGTGTGGGAACAGACCGGCACGGATGAACTGAAAATCTCGGTCAATGATCAACTTAAAAACCAAGGTGGTACCTTTAAAACACAAGGTGATTTAACTATTCACTCCCTGGGAATGGATAATCGACAAGGTCGATTATTGGCAAAAGGTAAATTATTTGTTAATGCTGGAACACGTCAAATTGATACGACAAATGGCGTAATGCTATCTAATCAGAGTCTTTCGATTAACTCTGGTGAGGTCATTAATGATGAAGGTTTAATTCAATCTAATCAAAATGTTGCTATTAATACTCAGGGACAAAACCTATCTAATAAGCAGACTTTAACAGACACTCAAGATAAAGGGATTGTAGCACTTGGTAAGCTGAATATTCAGTCTGCAAATATTATCAACCAACAAGGGCGTATTGTCAGTGTAGGGAATCAAACTCTTAATGTTACAAATATCGATAATCAACAAGGCTTGATTTACTCTCAAGAAAATTTGGCTTTAAATGCTAAAAACCTCACTAATGATCAAGGGGGAATTCGTTCTGCTAAGCAGGCAGATATGACATTATCAGGTAATTTCAATCAGCAAAATGGTACTCTCCAAGCAGAGAGATTAAACTTAACTGCAAACTCACTGAGTTCAACCAATCAAAGTTTAATTTTTGCTGATAATCTGGATATTACAACATCAGCAGAATTAAGTAATAAAGATAGCCGAATTATTTCGAAGTTTGATGGCAATATTAAAGCAGGAAGTACGTTAGATAATACGAGTGGAACTATTGGTAGCAAGCAAAGCTCTTTAAAGATTGATACTAATAATCATAGTCTAGAAAATGAAAAAGGAAGTATTGTTGCTGCTAAAAATATTATTATTAACAGCGGAGTTATTGAAAACAGTCAGGGCTTAATCTCTGCAAATAACATTACGCTCAATAGCAATAGTCAATCAATTAACAATCAAGATACACTATTGGAAAATCAGAGTGATAGAGGAATTATCGCTCAGAATGCATTGACGATAAATACAGGCTCTCTGAATAACAATAATGGCAATATTCTTTCACGAAAAAATAGTACAGTAAATACTACGTCACTCGTTAATAATCAGGGGGAAATGCGTACACAATCACAGCTTAATTTAAATACCAATACACTCTTACAGAATACAGGTTTAATTACTGCGAATATTGTCAATTTAGTTGCTGATTCCATTAAATCAAACAAACAGAGTGAAATCAGTGGTAATCAAGTGAATGTGACTGCACAAACCCTTAACAATCAAGGGAGTAAATTGATTGCACAACACTCAGCACACGTTGATGTAAAACAAGGGATTCAGAACCAAAATGGTGTACTTGCTAGCCTCGGGGAAAGACTGACTATTAATAGCAACCAATCTGATCTTAATAATGTAAAAGGTCTTATTTCAGCACAAAATGGTACGCTGAACTTAGATGCTAATACTCTTAATAATCAACAGGGGGCTATTCGTGCAAAAACAGCAGGGGTTACAACATTACAAACCTTAGATAATCGCAATACGCTTTCAGACAAGCATCAAGGTATTGTAGTAACAGATTTAACCTTGAATGCTAAACAACTTGATAACCAACACGGGCAGATTACAGTCTTGGATCAAGCTACACTTCAAGCCTCTAATATCCAAAATCAATCAGGTGAAATTCTAGTGGTTAATGATGGTTTGTTGAAGGCAAATAAAATCAATAACCAAGCAGGTCAAATTTTTTCTACATCTGCTAATTTAACTATTACTACACAAACAGCACTAAATAATCGACAAGGAATAATTGGTGCAGAAGATAAGCTTACATTGATGACCAAAGGTTTGGGCAACCGACAAGGTAATATCACCTCATCAAATCAGTTAGTAATTAATACTGCTCAACAACAGATTGATAACCAATATGGTCTAATCTTCTCTAAAAATCAGGCTAGTATTCGTTCAGGTGAAATAAATAATCAGAACGGTCTTATTCGTGCAGATAATTCACTCTTAATTGATGCTAACCAAAATATGATTGATAACCGGAATACTCAAGATGTAGCAAAAGGGATTATTGGATTGGGTAGTGTGGTTTTACAAGGCGTAACAACTCTGCTTAATCAACAAGGTAAGCTCTATGGTGGAAGCGAGCTTAACATTACTGCTGTAGAGAGTACACAAAATCAGCAGGGCATTATTCAAAGCAACGGTAATTTAACCTTATCTACCAAAGCACTTGATAACCAAGAAGGTAAGCTCTCTTCTTCTAGTGCAAATATTAATGCACAGACAATCAATAACCGTGCGACATCTCATAATGGTTCACTCATTTATGCAGATAAATTAACACTTAATACAGAGCAACTGGATAACCAAAGCACAAAAGCAAAAGGTAATACTCCGACACAAGGTATTCAAGGGAAAGACATTTCTTTAAAAACCTCATTATTCAATAACCAACAGGGGGGCGTTTATAGTTCGAATAATGTCTCTATAACTTCAAATAATCGTTTGGATAATCAGGAAGGGGAATTATTAGCTGTTAATACAGTAAATGTATTAAATAGTGGTAATTTAACAGTAAATAATGATAAAGGGCTAATTCAAGGTAATAAAACCGTTAATTTAAATGCAAAAAGCTTGTCTGAAGGAAATATTAGAACTAAAGGTGACTTAAATATTACTTTAAAAGATAGCTTTATTTTAAATAATGCTTTTGAAGCCGGCAATCTCACTCTTAAAACAGATGGGAATTTCACTAATAATACTGAGCAGACAATTGCGAATAAAATGACAATTTCAGCAAATAACATTGTGAATAACGCCAATTCAGAACTTTCATCAAATGAGACAACACTTAATTCAAAGACTTTAACGAACCGAGGTTTAATTGACGGGGTAAAAACTTTAATCAATAGTACTACTGTAACAAATATCGGTACAGGGAAAATCTATGGCAATCATGTGGCATTTAATTCCTCTGTGGTCGAAAATTTAGCTGAAACGGTAGATGGGGAAACTAAAGCTGGTACGATTGCTGCAAGAGAAAGATTAGATTTTGGTGTTGAAAAACTGATTAACCGTGATCACTCACTGATTCTTAGCTTAGATAAACTTTCAATTGGTGGACAATTAGATAAAAATCATCATGCAACAGGTAAAGCAGATTTTGTAGATAATGGGAGTGCAACTATTGAGGCTCTTGGAAACGGTAAAATCAATACAGTTCAGTTATTAAATCAAGATCTCTATGTAAAAACAGGGATTGATACTAAAGTTGAAAAAATAGTTGAGCATGCATTAGGCAAGAATTCCGACCGTTATCGAGAAGGACGAGACGGTTATTATAATGTCAATAATGGTTCGAGAAATCCATATTCTTATTTTCAATTAAAGAATGGTACGAGAATTGAGGGATTTGGTTGGTATTCTTGGTTTTATAATCAAACAACGAATACAACGACACTAGAATATACGGATCCAGCTAAAATCTCTATAGGTGGTTCATTGGAATTAGATGGGGAGAATCTACATAATAAATATAGTCATTTATTAGTAGGTAAACAACTTTGGCTAGGAGATACTGTTTTTGATAAAAATACTCAAAATGGTTCGCTAGATGGAGGTAGAGTAAAACTTCATAATGAAGATATTATAGGTGAAATTAATCGTCAAGATAATGGCACTTATAGAATTGAATACCGTGTTCGTAAGAAAAAAGGAAGAAAAGGTCATTACCACTACCACCATAATGGATTGGAATATGGACCTTATGATCACCCAGTTGAACATTTTTCATTTAATCGCGTACTTAATACTATTGGTACTCCAATTACATCTAATGCAGCTGTTGATGGTAAAACAAAAGTAAAAGATATTCAGCTAGATACCGTATCGGTCGTGTCGAATAATGTAGATAAACTGAATGCGATTTCTATTAGTAAGATCCCATTAGACTCTTCTATTGGTACCAATACAGAAATTACGCTTACTCCGACTATTGATAATCATAATATTATCAGTTCAGGACAAGTCATAGCTAAATTACAAACAACTATTGATAAATTTGGCGCTGAGGATATCTCTAATATGACTATGCCGATGGTAAAAACTCATCTTCCAGATGTTCGTTTACCACAAGCCAGCCTTTATAAAATCAATCCAGATTCACCAAACGGTTATCTGGTCGAAACCGATCCTAAATTTACAGACCGCAAACAAT
Organism: Mannheimia sp. E30BD; assembly: GCF_041807785.1. Lineage (NCBI taxonomy): Bacteria > Pseudomonadati > Pseudomonadota > Gammaproteobacteria > Pasteurellales > Pasteurellaceae > Mannheimia > Mannheimia sp. E30BD. The sequence goes on along the minus strand of NZ_JBGTYX010000011.1, from coordinate 9,502 downwards.
GGCTTAGTTCAGACTATATGTTTGAACAGCTTCGCTACAACCACGATAACGTGCATAAACGTTTGGGTGATGGTTTCTATGAACAGCGTTTAATTAACGAACAAATTAATCAACTGACTGGCAGACGTTACATTGAAGGTTACTCTAACGATTTAGAGCAATACAAAGCCTTAATGAATAATGGAGTGAAATACGCTAAAGAATTTAACCTTGCTGTTGGGGTTGGTTTAACCGCAAAACAGATGTCCGAACTGACAACAGATATGGTGTGGTTAGTGAATAAAGAAATCACACTGGCTGATGGGCGAAAAGTAACAGCCCTTGTGCCACAAGTTTATTTGGTTGCTCGTAATAGTGACATTACTTCCCGAGGTGCAGTGATTTCAGCCAATCAAATTATCGGTAATGTTGATAATCTCCAAAATAGTGGCGTGATTGCAGGACGGGATTTAACCCGAATTCACTCAAATCAACTGGAAAATCGAGGCACGATTTTGGGCGATACGGTGGATTTATCGGCTAAACAAAACCTCATCAACTTAGGCGGTAAGATTGAAGCGGTGAAAGATTTATCCCTTTATGCAGGCAAAAATCTCGAAATCAGCTCTACCCTCTCATCAAGTCAAAGTGCTGACGGCAATTTTGCCCGCACGGTGTTAGACCAACTCGCTTCGGTAAAAGTCACCGGTGAAGGTGGACGTTTAACTTTACATAGTGACGATAACCTCACGATAAAAGCCGCTAATATTGAAAGCCAAGGCAGCTTAAAAGCGACAGCAGACAAGGCGTTGAGTATTACTACGCTGAACGTAAGCAACAAAGAACACTACAACGGCAATGCGGATAACTACTATCGTTTAGACCAACAAAGTGAAATTGGCTCAACCCTAAGAGGTAAAGACGGTGTTCGCCTAGTTGGAATGGAAAATGCCACGCTTCGCCAAGCCACGGTGAACAGCGAAAACGGTGAAACCTTTATCGGCTCAAAAGGCGACGTGCATATTGAATCAGGCGAGCAATCCGAACAATTAGCCAGCAGTTCGAAAGGCAGTAGGAAAGGTTGGTTTAGTAAAACCACTGAAACCCGCCGTCACTATCACGATACCACGGAAAATATCGGCAGTGAGATAGACGGCAATAATGTCACGCTCTACTCGGAAGCTGGCAAAGTCGATATTCACGGCTCTGCGGTGGTTGCCGATAAGCAGCTAGTGATTGATAGTAAAGAAGGGGTAAATATTACCTCTGCCACCAACACGCATTATGCGGAAGATGAACAGATTAAAACGAAAAGCGGTTTAATGGGGACAGGTGGAATTGGTTTTAGTGTGGGCAAGAAGAAAGAACAGATTGAACAAGACCACACCCAACAAAGTGCGGCGCGTAGCCAAGTAGGGAGTTTATCGGGCGATACAATAATCCGCACAGACGGACATTACCAACAAACCGGCAGCGTCGTGACCTCCCGAGACGGTGATGTAGATATTACCGCCAAATCAGCCAACATTACGGCGGCACGTTCGGATTATGAAAGCAATTACAAACGCACGGTACAGCAAAAAGGAGTAACGGTTGCGATTAACCACCCCGTAATGTCGGCAGTTAATGCAGCAGAAAAAGCAATGAATTCCTTACAGCAGGCAGGAGAAAGCCAAAACAACCGAATTAATGCTCTTTCTGCTGTAAATGCGGCTTGGGATTCATTCAGAGCCATAGACGCAGGATTATCAGCTCTAGGGTCTATACAAGGCAATACTTTTTCTGATTTTGGTATTTCTGCAACTTACGGGCAACAAAAAAGTGTTTCTACAAGCCAAAGTAAGGGTTCAACAATGGCAAGTAGTGAAATTAAGGCTGGTGGTAAGATTAATCTCTCTGCTATTGGTAATGGCGAGCATTCTCAAATTAATGTTATTGGTTCAAATATTGCAGGTCGTTCGGGTACAAATTTAGTATCTGAGGGCAATATCAACATTGAAGCTGCTCAACAAACTCATCAAGAGCGTAGCAATAATAAATCGAGTGGTTTTAATACTGGAGTAACAGTGAGTACTGGGGGTATTGGATTTACAGCTGGGGCAAACTATGGAAAAGGATACGGCAATGGTGATGAAGTTACCTATACCTATTCTCATATTGGTAGTGCAAATAGCCAAACAACAATCCATTCAGGTAATGATGTAACCCTAAAAGGTGGACAAGTTTCAGGTAAAGGTGTTGTATTAACTGCGGATAACTTGCATATTGAAAGTGTACAAGAAACACTTGATTACGACAGTAAACAGAAAAATGTTTCAGGCTCTGCAACTGTGGGAGTTGGGGCATCTGTTTCTGGTAGTTACGGTTCTTCAAAAATGAATGCTCACTATAAAAATGTGGTTGAACAATCAGGTATTTATGCGGGAGATGATGGCTATCAAGTCAATATTACAAACCATACGAATTTAGTAGGTGGTGTGATGCAATCAACGGATAAAGCGGAAAATAATGATAAAAACGTCTTCTCAACAGGGACGCTTGAGTATCGTGATTTGAAAAATATTTCCAACTACAATACAGAGGGCTACTCATTAAATGCTGGTGTTTCAATGGATGGAGATTTCCGTATTCCATTCGGAAATAATGCAAGTTCTGTTTCAAATCCGACTCAAGAAACACAAATTCCTACAACTGCAGAAGATGAGAAAGTTATTCAAACTATTGAAGGAATGGGTGGAACAGCTATTTCTCAAGCAGAGCTGGAAAAATCGGATACTGAAAAAGAGCGTAACACTGGTGTGAAATTAGATGGTTTAGCTGGTGTATTTAATCAAGGTAATTGGGGCGTAGCAAAAGCCCTAGCAGCAAGTACCTTAGGCGTTGTTAGCCGTGATAGTAATGAAACAGGTGTCACAACAAGTAGCATTAACACAAAAAATATTGTGATTACGAAAGGTAATGAGAAGGAAAATAACGCCAAAATAGCGGATTTAAATAAGGGCAATATTCATCAATCCGTAGCGAAAGTTGATATTGAAAGAGTTAAATCTGACTTTGAGCGTGATTTAGGCGTAGCTAAGGAGTTTATGGAAAACCTTTCTGCGATTGGCGATAAACTTTATTACGACGTGGAGAAAAATGAAAAGAATATTTTAGTGAAATATAAACCAGAAAATTGTACTGATCCAAGCTGTTTAAAATCTTTTGAGCTTGATATGGAAAAACTGAAAAATAGAAAGCTAACTAAAGATGAAGCAGAGCTAGTTTCAAGAATGTATGTTCACGGTATTTTTAATATGAATGATAATGAGCGAATTGAGGGAGGAATTTTATATGGTGGTTCGGATGTACTAAATAATTCTTCATTAATTGTAAGAAAGCCTTATGCAGGTTTAACAGAAGAAATAACCTTCACTGTCTTTGAGCGTTTACGAGCTGGATTTAATTTACCAAGTGTATTTGGTGCATCTAACGCAAGCCGAGATCAAGTAACTATTTGGAATAAATTAAATGAATATAATCCAAATACTGAAATAGATCTAAAGCATATTGCACATAGCTTAGGTGTATCAAGTACGAAGAATGCAATGAATTGGGCAGATTATCAAAAAGTAAGTTTAGATAACTTAAATGCAAATTTAACGGCATTGGGAACATCTTATCCAATACATAGTGATTTACAAACAGGTTATTTTGACAAAGCAAAAGGACTGTTTGGAAAAACGAAATTGGATTATTCAATTGCTCCAAGAGATTGTGTTGGTACTTGTTTATTGATTGGTAGAACACCATCTACGGCAGAGAATAAGGATGTTGGTATTCCAATTATTGATCTATTACTACATCACGGAAGTTATATTAAAGATGAAAAAGTATTAGAGTTCTATGGTAGAGAAAAAGAGGAAGGAATTCTTAAGGATATTTGGAATAAAGGTGAAGATCAAAAGCTAGGACCTCTTTATAAAAATTTGGAGTCTAAATAATGAAAATTATATTCAAAAAATGTTTATTTCTATTTTTTATTTCTATGTTATCTAGTTGTTTGACTTTTAGAGATGTATCAGGATTAGGTCCTAATCCTGAACCTGTCTATTGGATAAAAGATATAAATCAACCTAAGTATGCAGCGTATAGGGATTTTAATGAGTGTAGCTCTAATATAAGCTCAACAATCAGCGACAATCAGAAAGGAAAGATTATAGCAGACTGTATGTATATCAAAGGTTATAAGTTTAAGGCAGAATTTGGTTGGTGTATGAGAAATCACCTTAAAAACACATATATTTGCCAAAATAAAGATAAATATTCTAGGTAATGCTATGTTTAATAACTCAAAAATGAGGTTCTGCTATAAACCTTATGCAGGTTTAGCAGAAGAAATGACATTCACTATTTTTGAACGCTTAAGAGCAGGGCTAGATATACCAAGCGTATTTGGGTCTTCAAATGCAAGCCGAGATCAAGCCACGATTTGGGATAAGCTCAATTTATACAATGCAAAAAATCCGTATGAGAGAGTTTCGTTAGATCACGTTGCACACAGTCTAGGAGCTTCAAGTACGAAAAATGCAATGAACTGGGCTGGTTATAAAGATATAGATTTAAATGAAACTACTCTAAAAGGCTATGTGGCGGAACTTCCTACCCAATAACAAATAAAACGATTGGAGGAAGATTATCATTTAGTTTATATGATAAAGGCTATGCAGAAAAAGCGGCATCTCTGTTTAGAGATGGAGAAGTAGCTTACGCTGCTGCCCCTAGAGATATAGTCGCAACAGGAATTGGATTGCCGTATCAAATTGGTAGCTTTAGTTTAGGTATAGGTAATACAGATACAACAGGCAGTAATTGGACAGGAATACCAATATGGGGGATTATCGCAGGGGATCATACAAAAGCGTATTATCGTGATGAGGATGTAATTAGATTTTTAGCAAGGAATGAAGATGAATTTAATCGTATTAAAAATTATCAACATAAGGTATGGGAAAAAATGAGACCCAAAACTCAAAGTGTTCCTTTAAATAATTCTATACCTGAGTATAAAGGAGAATAAAAATGAAGAAAATTGCATTATTTATACCTTTATTAACAGGTTGCTATTTAGCAAATGGTTCCCCAAGTTCAACTGATTACTGGGTAAAAAATGGAAAACAAATCACTTATAATGAAATCTTAAATTGCGATAAAAAGGTGTATCCTAGCTTAGGAGATAGATTTGAGTACTTACACCATAAGCTTAAATATAAAAATCCTAATGATTATAGGGAAGAGTATTCTGAATATTCAATGTATTTTAACAAAGCTAGACCATTAGTTAGTAAATGTTATTTTGACTTAGGCTATAAATTCACTGCACCATATTATTGGTGCATAGCTGAAAGCAATATGGAAACTTGTAAAATCAATCAGAAATATCGTTGATTTAGTATGGTGAAAGCTATTTTGAATAATACTTATGCTAGCACTAGCATCCACGCTAGTGCTATTTAATATGAGTTACAAGCGGTTAATTATGTTAGGTATTTTGCAAACTTTTGCGGTAAATCAACCGTTTGTTTTGGTACGAGCGAGGACGCTCGCACCATCGGGGGGAAAAGGAGGAATTAAAATCGAAACATAGATGTAAAACATCAAATTAAGGAGAGTAAAAAATGAGATTAATAATTTTATCTTTATCATTATTAATTTTAGGTGGTTGCTATTTGGCTAATGGGTCTCCACAAGCTACAACCTATTTTTTAAAAAACTCAAGGCAAATATCATATGATGATATGAAATATTGTACAAATAAGGTTTATAAAAGTTTAGGAATTCGTTTTTTGTCCTTAAGTAATAAAGGTAAATCAGAGGGATTAGCTAATATGAAATATAATAATCCATCCGAATATCAAGAATACTCAAAGTATTTAGATTATGCTGAACCGATAATTAGTCAATGTTATTTTGAATTAGGATATAAATTCACTGCACCTTACTATTGGTGTATTGCTGAAAGTAATATGGAAACTTGTAAAATCAATCAGAAATATCGTTGATTTATTATGAAGTTATTCTGAATAATACTTATGCTAGCACTAGCATCCACGCTAGTGCTATTTAATATGAGTTACAAGCGGTTAATTATGTTAGGTATTTTGCAAACTTTTGCGGTAAATCAACCGCTTGTTTTGGTACGAGCGAGGACGCTCGCACCATCGGGGGAAATAAATAGATGAGAAGAACATTTTATTTTGTAATATTAAGTTTATTTCTAACTTCATGTGCATTTTACAATGCAAAAACGTATGTTGGGTTCAGTAGAGAATATATAAATTCTTGGAAAAATGGAGCTGCTCCAGCTACATATTCTGTTTTTTCAGAATGTAAAAGATTTGATAACGGAGATAAAGGTATGTTTGAATGTTTATATAGTAAGGGATATAGATTTAAACCAGCTGTGGGATTCTGTTTATTTAGCAATTCATGTCAAGTTGAATCATTATATACAAAGTGATTAGTAATGGATAGCTTTGATACACTAAGAATATTTGGGGTTTCAAATGCAAGCCGAGATCAAGCCACGATTTGGGATAAGCTCAATTCATACAATGCAAAAAATCCGAATGAGGGAGTTTCGTTAGATCACGTTGCACACAGTTTAGGAGCTTCAAGTACGAAAAATGCAATGAACTGGGCTGGTTATAAAGATATAGATTTAAACGAAACCACTTTAGACCACACCCAACAAAGTGCGGCTCGTAGCCAAGTGGGGAGCTTATCGGGTGATACAATAATCCGCACAGACGGACATTACCAACAAACCGGCAGCGTCGTGACCTCTCAAGACGGTGATGTAGATATTACCGCCAAATCAGCCAACATCACCGCAACGCGTTCAGATTATGAGAGTAATTATAAACGGACGATGGAGCAGAAAGGGGTGACGGTTGCCGTTAATATTCCTGTGGTGCAAGCGATACAAGCGGTCGAAAAAACCGTAAATTCTGCAAAATCGGTGGGTAGCAGTAAAAATGACCGAATCAACGCATTAGGGGCGGTGAATGCTGGTTTTGAGGCGTGGCGAACCGCAGAGCAAGTGGGCAAGTTAGTCGACGCGATGGGGCAAAACCCAGCACAAGCCCTCAGCCAAGATGTGAGCGTATCGATAACCTATGGCGAGCAAAAAAGTGTCGAAACCCAACATAGCGAAGGGAACAAGGCAGAGAAAAGCCAAATTAACGCCGGAGGTAAGGTAAATATCAACACCAAAGGAGACGGCAAAAACTCGACCTTAACGATTGCAGGTAGTGATGTCTCAGGCAAAGGAGGTACGCATCTGAAAGCTGAAGGCGATGTGAATATTTTAGCCGTGGATGAAAACCACCTTGAACGGAGTCAAAACAAATCGAGTGGTTTTAATGCTGGCATAGCATTACAGCTTGACAACACAGGCAGTGCAGCACTGGGCGTAACGGCAGGTGGTAACGTGGCAAAAGGCTATGGCAACGGTGAAAGCCGAGCTTGGGTGGGCAGCCAAGTAGGAAGCCAAACTAGCCAAACGGAAATTGAAAGTGGAGGTGATACGAATATTGTCGGTTCACAAGTCAAGGGTAAATCTGTCAAAGTGAATGCAGAAAATCTCAATATTCAAAGCTTGCAAGACACAATGAAGTATGTGGGTAAGCAAGAAAGTGCCAACGGACAAGTGACGGTGGGCTATGGCGTTTCAGGCAGTGCCAGTTACAGCAAATCGAAAATGAATGCCGACTATGCTAGTGTCAATCAACAGGCAGGGATATTTGCGGGGGATGAGGGTTATGACATTGATATTGCCAACCACTCGGATTTAAAAGCTGGGTTAGTAACCTCAACGGACAAAGCCGAAGCGGAAGGTAAAAACCGTTTCAGCACAGGCACGCTGAATGCCACAAACTTGGATAATCATGCTAACTACAAAGGCAGTAGTATGGGAGTAAGTGCGAGTGCAGCGGCGAATTTTGATACGCCATTGGGAGATAAAGGTCAAGCACAGAGTTCAAAAACAGTCAAAGATGAAAGCGGAAACCAAGTTTTAGCCAAAGGTGTAGCCTCATTACAAACCGGGCTGAATGTAGGTTACGGTTCGGATAAAGGCAGTCAATCCAGCCAAACAACATCCGGCATTAACACCCAAAACCTGATAATTCGAGACGAGCAAGCCCAGCTTGATAAAACAGGCAAAACGACAGCACAAATAAAGGAGGAGGTAAAAACCGATATTACAACAGATAGTGCTGAAAGCCATTCAGGTAAACTTGAAAACCGTTTTGACAAAGATAAGTTGCAAAAAGAGCTGGATTATCAGGTAAAAGCCCTAAGCGATTTCCAAACCATCACGCTGGCAACTATCAATGAAAAAGTTGCCACTCACGCAGAAAGTAAACGGGTAGAGGCAGAACAAGCCAAAGCCGCAGGCAATCTTGCCAAAGCCAAAATACTGGAAAACGAAGCGGAGAAATGGGAAACCGGTGGAGCTTACCGACAAGGTGTGGATGCGATTACCAACGCAGTAGGATTAGCCTTAGGTGGCAGCCCAACGGCAGGGGTAATAACGGGAGCGGTTTCGCCTTATATCAACACAGAAATTAAGCAGGCAACAGAGGGTAATACAGAAGCGAACCTGATAGCTCACGCCCTTTGGGGAGCGGTGGAAGCCTATGCACAAGGCGGCAAAGCTGGTGCAGGAGCGGTTGCAGCGGTAACAGGCGAAGTGGGGGCAAAACTTATTTCAGAGCAAGTGTTTGATAAATCCCCTGAAAACCTAACGGAAGCAGAGAAACAAACGGTGTCGGAACTCAGCCAAGTAGCGGCTGGGTTGGCTGGTGGATTATCTACAAGCGGAGGAAATTCCCTATCAACGGCTCAAGCGATGAAAACTGGGCAAGAGGTAGGGAAGAATGCGGTGGAGAATAATTCACTTGTAGTTGATAGGTTGAGAGAAAATAAAAAAGCAGATGCTGAAAAGTGGAAACTAAAAGTCAGAGAAAAAATTGGTCATAATACTGCATCACAGTTTATTAATGGTGTAATTGATGTTGTTGAGGAAGGTGCTGATTCAGCTTTATTCGTTGGAGATACAGTATTTGATACATTTGCTCTGTTAACTACTTGTGCTGTCGGCGATAGTTATTGTAATCAGGCAAAGATTGATCTAGCAGGAAAGAACCAAGCAGTATCAAATACATTAAATGCTTTGATGACGGGAGAATATTGGGAAGGTGTAAAAGCAGTTGCGAAGCAAGCTTATGAAGGGGATCAACAAGCGTTAGAGAATTTCTCTGGAATATTAACAGGGTTGTTATTGCCAACAAAAGTTTTACCTAATAATTCTAAGCTAGGTGATTTTTCTAGGAAAGCTCCAAATAGTATTAATGCGAGTAGTGATTTATCAGTAGTTGGAGAAACATTAGGTTATAAAACCATACATGTAGATTTTAATAAGTCTTTAATTAAAGGAAGTGATGAAAGTCATCTAGTTAATAACTTAGCAGCTAATACA